>NZ_JBQEQR010000058.1:0-773 GCF_052037695.1 Vibrio sp. WZ-1
TTAATTGGGCGTTAGCCGTCATGGAGCTTGCTATACTCAAAGTGATAGAATAGTATCACTTTAGTATTCCTTTGGAGCAGCTCTCATGAAAGTAGAACTAGTTACATCACTCAAACGTCAAGCAACTAAGATCCTCGCCGATCTCCACGATACCAAAGAGCCAGTGTTAATTACTGAGCATGGTAAGCCATCCGCTTATCTCGTTGATGTTGATGACTACGAGTTTATGCAAAATCGTTTAGCTATTCTTGAGGGTATTGCACGAGGTGAGCGTGCTCTAGCTGACGGTAAAATGGTAAGCCATGATGAAGCCAAGGACAAAATGTCAAAATGGCTGAAATAATCTGGACTGAACCAGCTTTATCTGACCTCAACGATATCGCTGAATACATCGCACTTGAAAATATCGTAGCTGCAAAGCAGTTAGTGCAAACGATCTTCTCCAAAGTCGAACGCCTACAAACTTTCCCAGAGTCAGGTCGTATTCCACCCGAGCTAGAACATTTAAGTTATCGTGAAGTTGTCGTTAATCCATGTCGTGTTTTCTATAAACAAGACGATGACAAAGTGTTTATTCTGTTTGTTATGCGTGCAGAGAGAGATTTGCGTAAGTTCCTGTTGAGTAAACAGTAACCTTTGGGAATGAGCGGCTAACAAACTGTTTAAGAGTGATTCGCAACGCGTGGCATTTTTATTATGCGTTGGTTTTAGTGGTTAAGGTGGTATGCGGCGGCTTCGGTATTGCGTTGCTCACACCTTAACAGGGCGTTATG
>NZ_JBQEQR010000063.1:0-6590 GCF_052037695.1 Vibrio sp. WZ-1
CGAAGTCACGAGCAGCACCGCCGTATACTTTAGCAAGTGTTGTACAGATAGCTGCAGTTAGAGTTGTTTTACCGTGGTCAACGTGGCCGATAGTACCAACGTTTACGTGCGGTTTTACACGTTCAAATTTTTCTTTAGACATGAGTAGTCCCTCTAGGTACGGATTTAGGTGGCCCAAATTGACCACGCAACCAAAAAAGATTATTGGTAAATCTTATATCAAAAGGAAATAACTTTGAGAGCTGGTGCTGATAGGCAGACTCGAACTGCCGACCTCATCCTTACCAAGGATGCGCTCTACCACCTGAGCTATATCAGCACTCAAATTAGAGTGGAGCGGGCAGCGGGAATCGAACCCGCATCATCAGCTTGGAAGGCTGAGGTAATAGCCATTATACGATGCCCGCAACACGTAACTCTGAGAGCTATTTCCTAAAGAATATGGTGGAGGGGGACGGATTCGAACCATCGAAGGCAGTGCCGGCAGATTTACAGTCTGCTCCCTTTGGCCACTCGGGAACCCCTCCAAATTTTTAAGCCATTCTGACTACTAAAGGAAAGAATGGTGCCGACTACCGGAATCGAACTGGTGACCTACTGATTACAAGTCAGTTGCTCTACCTACTGAGCTAAGTCGGCATAAGTGGTGCGCATTCTATTGAATGATTTTCTAGGTTGCAATAGCTATTTTAAAAAAAAACGTAATTTTCTACTTTTTAGATTTGTTTGCTGCAAAATCGTACAAACCTCGCTTTTTTAAAGCAAACTTTCGAGCTTTGTCGTTTGCTTTACCCAGTGCTTGTTGTATGTTCTTGCACTCAATGAAACCAAGGATAAAAGAGATCCATGAGTCCATTTTTGTCATTCGATCGTGCAGAGTGGTCAGAATTACGTAATTCTGTTCCGATGACTCTCTCTGCTGACGATCTAGCAGCGCTTCAAGGCATTAATGAAAACCTCACTATGGAGGAAGCGGTAGAGATCTACCTTCCTTTATCTCGCCTATTGAACTTATATGTTCAAGCCCGCCAAAGTCGCAATACTGTACTACAACAGTTCCTCAATACCGAAGAGCATGCTCCGCCATTTGTCATTGGTATTGCGGGCAGTGTCGCGGTAGGAAAAAGCACTACTGCTCGACTTCTCAGAGCTCTGCTTTCTCGCTGGGATAACCACCCAAAGGTTGCGCTTGTGACGACCGATGGTTTCTTGTACCCAAAGAAAGTATTGGAAGAAAAAGGCATTATGCACCGTAAAGGCTTTCCAGAGTCTTACGATATTAAACGCTTGGTGGAGTTCGTTTCTGATGTCAAAGCAGGTCAACCGAATCTCGAAGTACCGGTCTATTCACACATCACCTATGACATTACTGATGAACGGAAACAAGTCGATCGTCCAGATGTACTGATCATTGAGGGATTAAACGTCTTACAAAGTGGGATGGATTACCCGCATGATCCACATCGCGTGTTTGTTTCTGATTTCTTAGACTTTTCAATCTATGTTGATGCAGAGACAGAAACCATCGAACAATGGTATATCGAACGATTCTTGAAGTTTCGGGGAAGCGCTTTTACCAAGCCAGGCTCTTACTTCAGTCATTACACTCAGCTCACAGAAGACCAAGCGAAGAACAAAGCAAAGGACATTTGGCACAGTATTAATGGACTCAACTTGCAACATAACATCCTTCCAACCCGTGAAAGAGCTCATTTAATTCTGCATAAAGGTCCAAACCACTTGGTTGATAAGGTATCTTTGAGAAAGTAGCGCCTATCTACTAGCGCTAATCTCTTTTCCTTAGGGAGATCTCACCACCAATGTAGGTCTCCAAACCATTCTCAGTTTCTAATATGACCCCACCCTGCTGATCGATGCCCTTTACAACACCATGTATCTCTCTTGGCCCCATTAGCAGCTTCACGGGACGGCCAATGAAGTTATCTAAACGATTCCACCGCTCCACAAATCCAGCCAGCCCAGTCATTTCGTATTCTTCTAACGTGGTCTTCCAATGCTCTATTAAGTTGATCGCAAGCTGAGTTCGGTCAATAGCAATACCGTCACTGACTTGATTCAGTGTTGTCCAGGGCTGGTCGATGTCTGGTTGCAAATCCGGCATACCGATATTCAGTCCCATACCAATAACTAAATGTGCAGCACCACCGGCTTGACCAGACATTTCTACCAAAATACCAGCTAACTTTTTATCTTGGTAATAGATATCGTTCGGCCACTTTAGCTTCACACCTTGAATACCCATGCTTTCAATCGCTTCCACAGCGGCAATGCCAACGACCAAACTTAAGCCCATCGCAGCAGCCATACCGGCATCCAACCTCCAGTACATGGACAAGTAAAGGTTAGTCCCAAAAGGAGAAACCCATTGACGTCCACGTCTGCCTCTTCCTTTAACCTGATATTCAGCAAGACACACTTGCCCTTTTTCCGACTCACTAACTCTTTCAAGCAAATACTGGTTGGTTGAATCAATAACAGGAATCAGCTCGATTTGACTACCAAGGCTCGCTTGTAGTGTATCTTTATCTAATAGCTGCAAAGGATGTGCGAGTTGATAGCCTCTGCCTTGAATGCGATAAATATCAACCCCCCATTCATTTAGGCCTTTGATATGCTTGGCGATAGCCGCACGAGAAATGCCTAGCTCCTGACCGAGCGCTTCACCAGAATGAAAGTCACCATCACTTAATGCCTTGAGAATATGCAGCTTCGCAGAGTGCTCCTTTCTCATTGCGCAGCCTCTATATCAGCGAGATTAGTTTCCCCTGTTCGATCCATAAAACGGACTTCATGCTCTAGTTCTATCTGATATTTGTCCCAGACCGTCTTTTTAACTAAAGAGGCCAAAGCGACTACATCATCAGCTGTGCAGCTATCAACATTAGTCAGAACAAGGGCTTGCAAGGGATTCACTTGAGCACCATTAACTGAAGTTCCTTTTAGGCCACACTGATCTATCAGCCAACCTGCTGCCACTTTCATTCCACCTTTTGCTGGGTAAGCCACCATATTGCTGTGCTGCTGAATAAGGAGATCATAATGATCTTGGCTGATCACTGGATTTTTGAAGAAACTGCCCGCATTGCCGACTTTGGCTGGATCAGGTAGCTTTTCCATACGTACCTGACAGACACGTTCAAAGATAGAAAGCGGACTCAACTCTTCTTCAGGAATACTCTGCAAAGGGCCATATTGATTGATCGCCTTCCATTGCTTCGGTAGCTTAAGGCCAACCGCAGTGATAAAACACTTCTCATACAGCTCATGTTTAAAAATAGAATCACGATAACCAAACTGACACTCTTCGGCAGTCATACGCTTAATCTCAAAACTGTCGAGATCTAGGATATCAACATATTCGCAGACATCCTGTAGCTCTAGACCATACGCCCCAATATTCTGGATAGGTGCTGAGCCAGCGCAGCCAGGAATAAGAGCTAGGTTCTCAACTCCCCCCATACCTTGCTCTACACACCACTTAACCAGATCCGGCCAATCCTCACCACCTGCGATATGCAGTAAATAATGCTCATCTTCTTCGGTAATGGTTTTGCCCATTAAGCGGTTGATGATAACCATACCTTCATAAGGTTGAGTGAACAGCATATTACTGCCTTTACCCAAAAACAGCTTTGGTAAGTCTTGGTAAGCTTTATCTTGGAATAACTGAATTACGTCGTCGACAGATTCAGCGACCGCTAAATACGCGCAGGTTTGTTCTATACCAAATGTGTGGAAAGCCTTAAGGCTCGCGTGTTTCTTAATTTCCATAGTGGATTTGCAACGCCTGATGAGATTCTCTTAAACTGTAAGCATTCTACCTTAGTTATCTTTTAGCCGCAGTGACAATACCAGACTCATTAATCATAGAAGTGTTAAATCCCATCAAACTTCCTCTCATCAAGAGGTTGTACAAAACGCATTACCCTGCAGGCAAGGCCAAACGAGATGAGCTGATCATTACCGCCAGTGTGGAAAACGGCATTATTGCTCTCCTGAGAATGAAAACCGTAGAAAAGTCACGACTACTCACGGGAATGTTAGTGATTCCAGAGTTTCGTGGGAGTGGCGTAGGAGATGCACTGCTTTCTTATTGCAAAAACACAGTTTTCACTAGTGATGACTACTGCTTCGCTTTTAGGCATTTAGAGAATTATTACGCTCGACATGGATTTGCTACCATTGATAGCTCTGCACTACCAAACTCACTAAAAATGGCTTATCTACGCTATGTTGACAGTGGTAAAGATCTCATTCCAATGCAATTCAGCAATTCTGACGTACTAAAGAGCGGGGTTTTGTAGCCAGATAATTCATATCTTTGGTAAAATATCAGGTTCGCAATATTGCACTAAATTAAGGTACACACACCGATATGATTGTTAGTAGGAATCCATTCGAGCAGTTGCCAAGTCTTGCGGTAAAGCCAGAAGACTTCGAAGTTCTGCATGCTGCAGAAACTTTTAGAACACGTCTTCTTGAAGCAATTAGCAAAGCAACATCACGAATCTACCTAGTTGCTTTGTATCTGGAAGATGATGAAGCAGGGAGAGAAATTCTGACTGCTCTTTATGAAGCCAAGCAGCGCAACCCAGGACTCGACATTAACATCTGTGTAGACTGGCACCGTGCACAACGCGGCTTAATTGGTGCAGAAAGCTCTGAAGGCAATTCTGCTCTTTATAAGGCTTATGCAAAGAAATACCAGCACGCGATTCCTGTTTATGGAATTCCTGTCC
This sequence comes from Vibrio sp. WZ-1, assembly GCF_052037695.1. Taxonomy (NCBI): domain Bacteria; kingdom Pseudomonadati; phylum Pseudomonadota; class Gammaproteobacteria; order Vibrionales; family Vibrionaceae; genus Vibrio; species Vibrio sp. WZ-1. The sequence goes on from NZ_JBQEQR010000063.1 coordinate 4,761, forward strand.
GAGGGCGAGAAGTGTTTGGTGTTCTTCACCTTAAAGGTTTTATTATTGATGATACCGTCATCTATAGTGGAGCGAGCCTAAATAACGTATACCTACAATATAATGGCCGATACCGTTTCGATCGATATCATGTTATTCAGCATAAATCACTTGCAGATAGTATGGTTAATTTTGTGCAGAGTGAGATGATTGCTCATCCCGCTGTAAATGATTTAGCAGATCGAGATAAGCCAGAGACTAAGGACATCAAAGCAGCCATTCGCCAGCTGCGCTCATCTTTATCAAGAGCTGATTATAGTTTTCAAAGTGAATCGGCTTCAGAAGAAGAAGTGAAAGTGACCCCTCTCGTCGGTTTAGGAAAACGTCGCAATGGCTTAAACCAAAGAATTGTGCAGCTATTAGCAGCCGCTCAAAATGAAATCTTCATCTGTACTCCATACTTCAATTTCCCTAAAGCTCTAAACAGAGAAGTAAAACGTGCATTAAAACGCGGAGTGAAAGTGACCATTGTCGTTGGCGATAAAACCGCAAATGACTTCTACATTTCACCAGAAGAAGAGTTTAAAACAATTGGCGGCCTGCCATACCTATATGAGCTCAATCTACGTCGCTTTGCAAAGTCTCACGAAGCTAGTATTGCCGCCCGAAAACTCTCAATCCATCTATGGAAGCACGATAACAATAGCTTCCACTTAAAAGGCATTTGGGTTGATAAGCGCTACATGTTACTAACAGGCAACAACCTAAACCCTAGAGCCTGGTCTTTGGATTTAGAGAACGGTCTTCTAGTTCAAGATAATTTTGCGAAGATGACAGAAAAGTTCGAGAACGAAGTGGCAAAAATATTAGAGCACACCCAGTTGATTTGTACTTATAAGCAACTTGAAAAAGTTGAAGACTATCCTGAAGCAGTGCAGAAACTTGTTCGTAAAATCACCCGTATAAAAGCAGATGGCGTACTAAAACGTATCCTATAAAATCTTAAGCCCAACGCGAGTTGGGCTTTTTTTTATTCTATCCTCATCCCCCGCAACTCTATCAATGACTTACTCAATCAGATGGGCTTTTCTTGGATAACATCACGCTCTAAACACCCTCTGCAATCCCAACAAGTTCAAGACGAAGCTAGATTTGGTCAGCAAAATACAACCAGTTGCCTCTGAGGCGCACGCGGAAAAAGGTCGAAAGCAGTGAAGCAACTGCAATTTGAGTAGACCTATCTATTTTGTACTGTCTGCCCAACCGTATGGATTGGAGAGGCGATGGTCATTCCTTGGGCAAAAATTGAGCTCCCTCCCGAATACCAGAGGTGACGGAAGCAACTCGACATGCTGTTGTGATCATGGATGGTGCAGGATGGCACACTGATGACATTGCTGAGCCTTTTGATAATTTAAGTATCATTAAGCTTCCTCCCTATTCACCTGAGCTGAACCTCATTGAACAAGTATGGAGTTAGTTGCGCCAACACAATCTTGCGAACCAAAGTTTTACGGACTACAACGACACTGTAGAAAAGGGGTTTAGAGCATGGAATCGTTTCTTGGAAAGCACAAGCAGGGTGATGAAAATGTGCACAAGAGATTGGATTAACTTGATCAGTTAATTTTTAAGGTTGGTATTATTGTTTACGTTTACTTTGCTCTAAATGCAAAAAAGCCCACTCTTTCGAGTGGGCTTTTTCAAATTTAAAGCCTGGCGATGTCCTACTCTCACATGGGGAAGCCCCACACTACCATCGGCGCTAATTCGTTTCACTTCTGAGTTCGGAATGGAAGTCAGGTGGGTCCAAATCGCTATGGTCGCCAAGCAAATTCTTTAATCTGGAAA
>NZ_JBQEQR010000064.1:0-163557 GCF_052037695.1 Vibrio sp. WZ-1
AGAATGACTTGGTTTGAAGGCAAGGCAACAATTTGGAAAGAGCCTGCTATTTCGCTTTGTTTTTTCCTTGCTTACTTTCGGTAAACAGGGAGCCAGTGATAGCGCTCTGAATCCTGCATCTTGAAGTTACTTGAGTATATAGGAAGGGGCTTTCTTGGCTCCTTCCTCTCCTATCTGTCCCGAGTTCCTTTACGGGCATCAAAATAATTCTATTTTAGATCTCCGAGTGAAAATCTAATTGTTTCGACAGAATATTTTCCTGAGATAGATATTAGCTATGTATCATAGTCTTACGTGAGAGTATGAAGATGGGCTTCTGTATGCCTGATAGAAATGTCAGTTGTGAGCGTCGCTTGTTAAATTGTGACACTGCCCATAAAAATGCTCCATCATATTCTTATTTTTTGAGTAACACGCTGATTTAATAGAATATATGAACTAAATTTGATAATGATTTTTGTCAGTTAAAGCGAGATATAGCTATGAAATGGAGCTTTTATCACGTCGTAGGAGCTGTATGCTTTAAACAACATTTGGTGCAAAGCCTTTGGGAAGTTAATTACTTTAATGCAGTTCAGATCTGTCGCAAAGCTGAATCAAAACTGACAGTTAAAGAGTTTTAACTGATTCCAAATAAAAAATGACAAAAAGGTGACAATGTGCAGTTTTCTCCTGTCAATATCTCAGCGTCAACTTGTTGACGTGGTGACTGGTTTTATTGACAGTCCCATGCATGAGTGATCAATATTATAAAATTCGGAAAAGTATTGTGCCAATTATTCAACGCTATCTCACTTTATTCTTACTGATGTTTTTAGTTTCTGCTCAAGCTATGGCTGCGGGGGAAGTTGAAATATCGTTTAGTCCTACATCTGGGGCAGCCTATGAAAATGGGGAAGTGATCAGTTACTCTATTGATGTAAAAAATACGACAGCGAATACTATTAGTAATGTTGCTGTGACGAATAAGATATGGGAAGTCATGTCTGGTTCGAATAAAGCATTTAGCCGCTTAACAATCTCTGATTCTCATACATTGGGCTCGAATCCTGGCACTTATACCAAAAGCAACAGCAACCTTGCTGTGAATGGAGCAAGCCTGCTACCTTTTGGACGTATTAGTTACCAAATTGAAGCCACCGTTGCGGATGATGCCGCTGAGGATATTGTCTTAGGCAATACCGAAGTAAAAGGTACCGTTTCCGGCACAGAAACGACGTTTACCAATACATCAACGATTACTTTTACTCCTGCAGATTACGATTACACGTTAGAAGCTTCTGTTCAGCCGACTCAATACCAAGTGGGGAGTAAGCTAACTTATAAGCTGATTGCGACCAACAGAGGCTCTGTTACTGTTAAAGGCTTAGATATCGAGCAAGCGTTCGAGACGCTGACGGCTCAAAAACAAGATGGCTCAACAGGTGCAGCTTTCAGTAATATTCAAATTAGCGCCACAGCTTCGTCGGGCAGCAAAACGGGGGCCTTCACTACTTCTGGAGATTTGTTGGTTAAAGGGGCGGAGCTTTCTGTTGGTGGTCACGCCATCTACACCATCAAAGCGACCGTCGTTGACGACCTTGTTGGCGACATTGTCACCAAAGCGACATCAACCACTCGAGCTGGTACCGTTAACAGTAGTGAGCTTACAACGCCTCCTGCAGATCCAGATATCGTATTGGCACATACTTTACAGTCGACATCTCCTTACCTAATTAATGGTAAAGTTGATTTCCAAATCAAAGTCACCAACAACGGCGGAGCGATTGCTCACAATTATCATGTAAAACAGAATATTAAAGACTTGGTTAGCCCAAATGGTCTAGCTAATGATCGTACTTCTTCCTATAACAATACGGATGTGGACGGAAATCCTTTTGATTCTTGGGACATCACGGTATCAAACATTGGTGGAAAGTCAGATTCATCCTATTCGGGCAGTACGCAAACGAACGTTGACTTCAATGATATCGTTTCGATTTATCCAGGAGAGTCGATTACCTACCAAGTTAAAGCAACGTTAACCCCTGTAACCATTGGTGCTCTGCAAGGTTTCACTGCGTCAGTGACGGATCAAGCTGACACCCTCGTTAAGAGTTCAAGTATTTCAGACTCGGTAAATGCAGAGAAAGTACTGAGCGTAGCGGATTCCGACATTTCAATTACCAAAACGACCTCGGCGTCAGAATACGTACCAGGAGAAGAGATTGAATACGAAATTACGGTAACCAATGGTTCTTCCAAGTACTTTGCCAATAACCTTTTGGTGCAAGATAACTTGACTTGTGTCGTGACAGAACAAGCGGGTGGTGCTGGTAATGGCCAAGCTTTTGAAAAGTGGAAAGTGGACGTTATTTCAGGCGAGGATTCCATTGGTTCGGACCCTGGTTCGTTTAGTTATGGAATTTGGACGTCAAATCCGTTTTCACTGACGCCGGATATCGCGCCGGGCAAAACGATTAAATATAAGCTAACCGCAAAAACCAGTGATACCAGTATAGGACTTATCTTGGATGACAGCACAAGCTGCGCCAATGATAACGTTACGGAAGAAGGGTCTGGTGTACAAACGCCAGATGATAATTTGCGTGCGAGCAAAGATGTAGATAGTCGTTTCTACTCTTCTGGTCAGGCTCTAACTTACACCATCACAGTAACCAATGATGGTGATGGTTTCGCTAACCAAGTCCAGGTTTTGGATGATCTTAAGTCAGTTAAAACTCAAGATATTCATGGTAGTGAGATTGCTGCGTACACGGGCTGGACCATCACCGGACAGGCTTTCAAAGACGACGGAAGTGCTGCAACCGCAAGTGACACCGGTATTGCTGGTGAGGTGAAGTACCCGGACAACTTAAATGTGATTGCGACGCTTCAGCCTCACTCTTACATCGAATATACCATTGTTGCCGAAACCGATCCGCTCGCAAATGGACATATCTCTAACCAAGTGACTGTGGATGGTTCGGTTTATGCGGACCGTGGCTCTGACCCACGTGACTTTGTGATTCAGTTAAACAAGCGAGTAAAAACAAACACAGACTCAAGCTTCCATGGGGATCAGACGGCTTACTCAAAATTAGACAACGAAGTGACGTACCAAATCAGCCTAAAGAACGCGAAAGAGAATGGCTACGCGACTGACGTTGAAGTAAGAGATCTGTTGTCGACGATTAAAGCTGGTGTCCTTGAGCCAGATGGCATGACGAAACCAGTGTTTAAGTCTTGGCAAATTAGCGCAGAGATTATTTCAGATGACCCTCGCCTAAATGGAAATGCTACATATACCGATGTTGGTACGTTCGCTGACAACACGGACTTAAATACCAAAGTGCAGATCCCACCAAACGTGGAAGTGCTATACACCATCGTGGCTCAAATCGACCGTGATACGCCTGATGAAATCCTCTTCACTCGCTTTGACAACACTGCGGATGTCAAAACGCCTGATTCAGGCATTCAATCTTCGGTGGCAGACACTGTTATTGTGTTCCCACATGATCCAAAAATCGTTGTAGCTAAGACAACCCCAGATGACGATTTTGTTCCAGGACAATGGGTAAACTTTAAAGTGACCATTGTTAATACAGGACCTGGTTATGCAAATGAAGTGAGAGTCACAGATGACATCATTGGCCTCAATGCCTTCTCAGAGTGGAAAATCACATCGAGTACAGACTCTAATAATTCACCATATAAAACAGGTAGTTATGCTGGTGAGAAAACGACTGGATACCCAGATAATGGAAACATCAATAGCCGTATTGATATCGACCCGAAGATCAATGGTGATGAAGGTTACGTTGTCTATGATATCGAAGGTAAAGTGAAAGATGATTATACGGAAGATGAAATCTCGAACACGGCAGAAACCTACGATCCATCGACTAACTTGAATCAATCCTCTTCTGCTGAAATCGGTCATGTATCGGGAGACTCTTTAAACGTTTCGATTCTTAAAACGGCTGATAAAGTTCGCTTTATTCCCGGGGAAGACGTGACTTATGAAATTCGCGTTTTGAATAACGGGGCGACAACCGAACATGGATTGAAAGTGTATGACTATCTGAATGATATCAAGTCGGTTCTAGCGAACGATAAAGACAATCAGTTCCAAGATTATCCTGATCAAAACCCGTTTGAATACTGGCAGTTTAATACTGGTTCAGGCTTTGAGCCTGCCACTAACGAAGACTTCATTTATCCTCCAGGTGGCAAAGGCGCGACAATGAGTTTGGATTCTGGAGAAATTCGAACTTTCCAGATCAGAGCGCGCGTCAAAGATAATGTTGTTGGCTCACTTGATGGAACCACCCTCAACAATAAGATCGAAAACGATGCCTATGTGTATCGCTATATCGACAACAAAGAAGATTCACACGTTTCTCACCACGAAATGGAGCGCGCATACAATGGCGGTGATGTGGTCAGAAAGTTGCTGGTTAACGGTAAAGAATCAAACTTCTACTCACCGGGCGATACTTTAACCTACCAAGTTACCGTTTCTTCACAAACGGGTTATGTGAATGATCATCCAGTTAAAGAAGATATTGATAGTGTTAAGACTCAACTACTTGATGGCAGCAAAGATACGCCATATGCGTCTGGCTATACCGTTGATGTAAGTAAGCAAGATAGCAACGGTGGAGACGGTACCACAGATGGTACGCTGGATGGCATTGTTGCAGATAACCAGAACATCAACACAACGATTGATGTGGCTGGTGGTGATTCGGTGACTTTTGAAGTTGAAGGTGTTGTTCGTGAGGATGCCGTCGGCACGATTACTATCGGTGGTATCACGGTTGTTCCAAATGGCTACCATCTTTCATTTAGTAAAACTGTTGATCAATCCAGTTATGAGCCAGGGAAGCCATTGGTTTACCGATTAACCATTGAAAACGATGGTAAAGGTAACGCCTACAACATCCCAGTGATTGATGAATTATCGGGTATCACGGTTGATCTCGTTGATGGTAAAAATGAAAAAGCCTTTGATTCTGGTTGGATGGTAGCGCCACGTATTGTGAGTGGCAGTGATAAAGCGATCCTCGATTTAGATAGCAGTATCGCGGATAACAAAGACATCAATACCCATGCCTCCATCCCGACAGGTACAAAGATTGAGTATGTAGTTACTGCAACCGTCAATAAAAATGCGGTGGGTAAGATCCTAAACCTATTGACCGTCGACGGTGATACCGTGAGTGCAGAGACTAAGGCATCTGCCGAGAAATACGATTTCTCTAAACACGTCGTAAAACTCTATGACCAAGATGGCACCACCGAATTGACGGGCGGATATACGCCTGGTGGTTACATCGAATACGAAATCTTATTGAAGAACTTAAACAACGTTCACATCAATCAGATGCCAATCAAAGATGAAATCAGCAAAATTCAAACGGATTACTTTGGTGGAGTGAAAGGGCGTGCATTTGACTCATGGACGATTACTCCGAGTGTGGACACGAGTACGATCAGTGATGCGGGTAAAGTCAGTAACAACACGGACATCAATACTAACTTCAACCTTGCGGCAAATGACTTTGTAACCGGCGGTACGTTTGTTAAGTACACCATTAAGGCGAAGATCAGTGAGCAAGCCGTAGGACAGATCCTCAACGTAGCCGTTGTTGATAACAGCCATAACTTGCCATCAGAGCCTGTGAATATGTTGCCAGCGAATATCTCTAAAACGCATAAAGCGTATACGGATACAACGTTTGCTACGCATAAAACCACATACAATCACACAACGAATAGCGAGAAAATCGTTTACCACTTGCGCATAGAGAACAAGGGTAAAGGTCTGGAGTACAATAAGTCTCTCGAAGAGTTTTTCTCGAAAGTCAAAGTTCGTACTGCACAGAATGCGGATGGTGAAGCAGACTCGCAGACGCTACCAGCATTCGATCAATATGGTTGGACTGTGAAGGCAACGACTTCTGGAGAGGCAACCACGCTGATCGATGGGTATGTAGGTGGTGCCAATGCCGATATTGATATCGCCAAGCTGTCTATTGCTCCAGGTGGTTGGATTGACTTTGTTATGGAGTCGCAAATCCGCCAAGACGCACTTGCTCAAATTGTAGTGAAGCCGAAATACAATGGTTCTAACTTCAGTACAGCGACGGTTACTCCAGAAGGCAGCAATCTTACCGTGAGCAAAGAAATTGTGTCTATCGCAGGTAAAGCTTACACATCGGGCGATACTTACAAGCCTAACGATGAGGTTATTTACAAGTTTACTGTTACCAATACAGAGCCAGTTTGGCGTGACCAGACGGTGATCCAAGACATCGTTTCTGGCGTTCGTGTTGAAGTCGTTGGTGGGGCCACGAAGTCGGCATTCTCAGAAACGTCAATTTCCCACGTGTTCACTTCTGTGGGCACTTCGGGAACGCAAGATACCTACATTGAACCTTATGATGCATCCGATAACTTAGACCTTCTAGTCGATATCGCTCCCGAAGAAGTCATTGAATTTACGGTGAAAGGAAAAGTCCGCCCTGATGCATTAGGTGATATTGATGGCAACACAGGAAAAGCAGGCAATCACAGTGATACCACAGATGTGATTCCGCCAGTGGCTCCTGTATTAAGCTTTGAAAAGTCGGTACTGAGTACGACGGCTGATAGCAGCTCTTGTACCTTCCCGTCGACCTCTGGTTCTGGGTGTCATTACAACCCGAATGGTCAAGTGCAATACCAAGTCAGTGTCACTAATATCGGTGAGAGTATTGCAAATGATGCCACAATCGTGGATGAACTGAACACAATAAACACTTCTGATGGTAGGCCTGCATTCCAAGATTACAGCGTTGCCATTATCAGTGCTCCAGATGCGGATAGATTCTCTATCACTGGTGCTTATCAAGGTACAGTACCTCTTAATGCGGTATTTGATTTGATGCCGGGAGATACCGTGGTATTCGAGGTTGACGGTACGGTAGCTGCAGACGCAACAGGCACCATCACTAATATCGCCAAGGTGAATGGTGACGATAGTAATCCCGTTGTTCTCGACCCAGGCACGTCGAGCCTAATCGCACAAAAATCAACCGATACACCGACCTACACGCCAGGTTCAGAAGTTCGTTATCAAATGCGCATTCGCAACCAAACATCGAATAACGAGCAGATCGATATTCGAGATACTATCAGCAGTTACAAAGTAAAAGTGGCTGATGGTTCAGAGCAGATAGCGTTAAAAGACTGGACAGTAAGCGCACGCGTGATTACGGATGGCAACCCATCATATACGGATATTAGCAACCTCAACGCTATTGCTGCGAATAGTGACATTGATGTCACAGTACAAATGGGCGGTAAAGCGGCTGACGATACATACACTGAGATCTTAATTGAGGTTGTAGGGCATGTTCGTGATGATGCAGTCGGCGAGTTTACCAACCAGCTACAAGGTAAGTTGAACTCGGGCTCGAATTATTTCACTTACAACCTAAAAGAGAAGGTGATTGTCCCAGAGCCGGGCAATTTGACAGTAACAAAAGTAACTTCGATCACACCGGCAATTTACCACCCTGGAGACACCATTGGTTATGACATCGAAGTCAAAAATACCGGTGATGGTTATGCTACGGATGTCCTGATCGCTGACCTTTGGAAAAACATTCGTGCTGATAAAGCCGGTTCTACATTACCAGTGCGTGCGTTTGATGCTTGGTCTGCTACCTCAATCAATGTTGTGGGCACTAACCCAAATCTGACGCAGCAAGTTACTGGCTCGGAGATTACTGGCGATAAAGGCGAAGGTTATCAAGTTCGTTATAACATTCACCCTGATCATACGGTTAAATTGCATGTGGAAGGTGTGGTAAAAGCAGATCTTGTTGGTGACATCACTAATGTGGTGGAAGTGAGTGATTCAACTGGTTCCCAAAAAGCCGAAGCAACCTACGTAGCTGCGACGGCAGATCTTTCTGTCGATAAAACGGTTGATAAGAACCAGTATGAATCTGGCGATACACTGACTTATACAATCAAAATTGAGAACACGACTGCGAACTGGGCGAATGACGTTCAAGTTAAAGACCTTGTAAACGACATCACCTCTACCACCATTACTGGTGCAACGGTGAAAGCGTTTGAGTCTGGCACCATCTTCTTTAATGCAGCTTCGCAAACTGGTGATACAAAGTTCCCATCAGCAACAGGGGAGTTCTTGGACGGTAGTTTGGATATTGGTCCAAATGACGTTGTGACTCTGACCGTAGAAGGGGAGCTAGATCCGGAAGTTGTCGGGGATGTCACTAACAAGGTCGAAGTGACCTATAACGGTACAAACAAGACTGCTGACGCGACCAGTACAGCAAAAATCCCAGATTTAACCTTCACAAAAGAACCGATGGTTGAGTTCTATAGCCCGAACCAAGCAGCTGGTTACATCTTGAAGATCGTTAACCAAGATAATAGCTATGCCAATGACATCAACCTGAAAGATGAGATTGGCGCATTGACAGTAACGACCGTAGATGGCTCGACCAATCAAGCCTTCTTGCAATGGGCGGTGCAATACGTAGCGGGCAGTTCATTAACGACGGTGGATGCTAACTCTCTAGTCGTGGATAAGGATATTGATTACAACATCGACCTTGCGCCAAGTGACACCATCACACTGTACGTGATTGGTCTCGTCAATACCGAAGCTACAGGGGATATCGTTAACCAAGCGACCTTGAACCATAACAGCAAAGACGTTACTGCGACTGCAACGCTGAAACCTCGTCCGGGTGATATTGTTCTGGAGAAAGCCACTGATGAACGTTACTACCAACCGGGTGAGTTCTCTACTTTCCGCGTCAAAGTGACCAATAACGGTTCAGGCTTTGCGTCAGATGTAAAAGTGGAAGACCTCATTTCTGCACTGGAAGTGGAGACATCGGGCGGCTCTATGGCGCCAGCATTCAAAGACTGGACAATCGTGACCACCAAGGGTGACCCTCGCACCAATATCGACAAAGTCCCAGGACCAAATGATGATATCTCTACCAATATTGATATCGCTCCAGGTGATACGGTGGAGTTTGCCATTACGGGTACGGTCAATGGCAGTGCGGTTGCGAACATCATAAACACCGCTACTACGGAGTTTGGTGGCGCAACGATTGATGCTACGGCAACTTTAGAAACCTTACCTGAGGAAGTGTGGATAGAGAAAACGGTGGAATCACCTTTCTACATTCCGGGTGAGGAAGCGGTATTCCACGTTCGCGTTTATAACGGTACCGATGGCTTTGATAACGACATCAAACTCGATGATATCCTGTCGGGTATCAGAACGACCAACGTGAATGGTGTCAGTGATCGCGCGTTTGTCAGTTGGACAATTAAAACTATTAGCAAAGACACACGTACGACGATTACGCCAACGCCAGTAGATGATCGAGATATTCGTTCGGTTATCGATATCGCGCCACATGACATCGTTGAATTTACGATTACCGCGAAAACGAATCCGTTGGCAGCAAGTGAAATTACCAACATTGCCACTGCGGATTTGAACGGTACCACGCAGCAATCGAGCGCGACTATTCAACCTCAGTCACAAGGTATTTCTATCGAGAAGACTACGGATAGTGAGTACTACATTCCGGGTAAAGAAGCGACTTTCCGTGTCAAAGTGAAGAACGAAGGTACGGTGCCAGCAACAGACGTTGAGGTGAAAGATGCCATAAGCGATCTTGACGTAGTGCGCCTTGATGGCACCACCGTTAAAGCCTTCGACTCTTGGCGTATTGATGTGAATAAGAGCAATCCAGAAACAGACATCACTAACATTCCGGGAGTGAACGCAGACATTGATTCGATGTTAACGATTGCTGCGAATGATGAAGTTGAGTTTGTGATTACAGGGCTTGTTAATCAATATGCGACGGGTGAGATTGAAAACACCGCAAGTGCGACATTCCGCGGTGATACTCAAGAAGCGAGTGCGATACTGCTATCGATGCCAGAATCCGTCAAGCTTGAGAAAACCGTTGACGAGGAATATTACCGTCCGGGTGAAAATGCGACTTACCATGTCGTACTGAGTAACGAATCTGGCTCATTCACCGAAGAGATTGTACTTAAAGACCTGATCTCTGAATTGAAAGTGAACACGATTTATGACACTGAAGCTACCGCATTCACCAGTTGGAGAATGACAAGTTCATACAGTGATGATCGAACCATCGTGTTGCCAAAAATCCAAGGTGATAACGTTGATATCAATAGTCGTGTAGTTCTTGCTCCAAACGACAAATTGGAAATTGAAATCACAGGCGTCGTGAACGCGGATGCAATGGGGGAAATAACCAACCATGCGTATGCGTACGATAAAACAGAGAGTGATGTGCTTGCTGACGATTTCGTGACGATTAAGCCACAGCCGATCATCCTAGCCGTTACTAAGGTAGCGGATAAAACCGAATACACCAATGACGACGATGAAATCACCTTTACCATGACAGCAACCAACCGTGGTTCTGCTGATGCTGACAACGTTAACTTGTTGGATGAAATCGATAAGTTGATTGGCAGCAACGGAAATGCGTTATTTACCTCGTGGACGGCGACCATCACTGAGCTTAAATCTGGTGCTGTGGTTTCGGTTGACTCAGATAATAACGTCGACTCAAACCACACCATGAAAGCCTACCAAGGTAATGAGTATCAAATTGTGGTGGCTGGCGAGATCAATCAGGGTATTGATGACAACTTCACTAACGTTTTCACTGCGACAGCGCCGACGGGTGAATTCGCGACCGCCAATGTCACTATCAAAGTGAAGAAACAAGCTTACAACGAGGGCATGCTGACCGTAACGAAGGTTGCGAGTAAGTCAGAAGCGAGTGTAGGTGAAGTGGTGGAGTACGAAGTAACCATCACCAATGAAGATAAAGAAAACCCATTCACGGGTGTGCGTTTGGTGGACCGTTACCCAGGTGGCTTTGCTTACATTCCAGACTCTACTGAGATGGTCAATAGTGGACCTGATGGCGTATTTGACACCTCGGATGACATTCAAATTACGGTAGAGCCAACAAAAACTAACCAACTGTTCTTTGATGTTGGTGACATGAATATTTACGGCAAAGGTGACTCGAAAACCGCTGATTCTGTTCGTATTCGTTACCTAATGCGCGTCAGTGTCGGTGCTACCTTTGGCGTCTACACCAACACCGCATGGGCAGAAGCACCACCAGCAGAGAGTTTCTCAGCTCAAAGCGCGACCACAAGTTATGTGGTGAAATCAAACCAAGCTAGCGCCACGGTAGAAGTGATGCCAGATAAGGTATTCGACACAGCTTCGATCATCGGCAAGGTGTTTGAAGATCATAATGGTGACGGTTTCCAAGCTGACGCAACAGCGGACGATATTTACATCGATGTCGATTTAGCCGCAGGTGAGTACATTCCGGGCTCAACTTTCATCACGCAAGATGGGGTTGAAACGCAGCTTAAAGATGTTCAAGTCACCCAACAAGGTCAAGGTGTGCTGATGTCTAGCATCGACAAAGGCTACGAAGTAGATGAGCTATACGGCTTATCACGTAACCGAACGCTTGAGCACAGCAACAAAGTGGTATTCCAATTCAAGACTCGAACTCGTCAAGGCTTCCCATTCAAGGTGACCACAGATAACGGCACATATATCGAGTTCGACAAGCAAGGTAACGCGATTACTAAGCACAAAGGAGACAAGAAGAAAGGTCTTTCGGCAGAGAACATTGATGTAGTGAGAAACCTCTACCGAGATGGTGATGCGTATTTATGGGAAATCATCGTAGAGAACAAAGGACTTTACGAAGACGGTATCCCGGGTGTTCGACTGTTAACGGTCGAAGGCATCATCATCGAAACAGACCAATATGGTCGATACCACGTTCCAGATCAGTGGGTGTTGAATAAGAAAGGTAAGCAGTTCTTGGTCAAAGTGGATACAGACTCGCTACCAACAGGTATGACGGTGATCAGTGAGAACCCGAAAGTACGCCGAATTACACCAAACAAACTGACGAAATTTAACTTCAGCATCAAAAGCAGTGGGGATGATTAACCGTTCGCAGTACAAACGCAGGCTGGGCAAGTCCCAGCCAACCACTCAAGCGGTTAAGCAGGATTATTATGATTAGATTTAGGCAATCAAAACTGACAATGTGTATCGTGGCTGCGTTACCGATGCTTTCGTACGCGAAAGACACCAGCCAATTGGAGAAAATTGACAGTGACTCACTGGGTATTGAAGTTAAAGCTCACGAACAAACAGATAACTCGCGCATCTACCTAGAGCAAGGTGCTATTTGGGTAAGCCGCGACATTATGCGTTTTGACCCAGTGCTCGACCTGAGCATCAGCAGTGATGTGGAAGTGAAAGATGGCAAACCATTGCAAGAGATGAGCTTCGCTATTACGACCAACTTTAGCTACTACGTTGATCATTACCAACTGGAAGTTTTCCGTGGTGGTGACCGTGGTTTGGTTAACCCTCTTGCAGTAGTTGAAGGTCAGCAATTTTCAAATGACTTCAACATCGTTTGGGATGGCTCCACTACTCAAGAGTACCAATTTGAATCGAACACTCAGCTGTTGTTCCGTTTAAAAGCTTTCGATAAAGACGGCAATATGGACGTGACCACGGTTGGTGTGATTGACCTTGTTGAGCCAGATTCTGAAGTCGATATTGATAAGAATGACGGTGAAGAAGAACAAAGCCGAAAACTTGGTAAAGCCCAGTTAATGCGTCATAACATCCCAACCTCTGCAGGCCTGGCAAGATTCATGGGGACGGGATTAAAAGGCGTCGATAAAGTTGTTATTGGTGAAGATGAATTTGATGTAGAAAAAGGCGAGCTATACGCAGAGCAGTATCTGCCAGCAGACGCCTATTTATTCCCAACTCGAGTGGTGTTCGACAACGGTGAAGAGCGTCGTTATCAGCTTTATGTGCGTATTCCTGATGAATATTGGGTACAAGCGGGTCTTGCTGACTTCTACATTGGTAAAAACAAAGTCACCGGTAACTCGGCAGCACTGGCCGTGGATGACCAATACCAAGATGACATTTACAACCAAGGTCGCTTAGCGTATTTCGGCCAAGGTAAGTTTGGCGATAAACTTCGAGTGACCACCCACTTTGATACTAAAGAAAGTGATGTGCGAGACATGTTTAAGCATCCGTTTGCTTCTGATTCATCAAGTGTGTTCGACATTCTAGAAGATGACGATGAGATGTATTACGGCAACTACGGCGACAGCTCAAACATTTACAAAGTGGTGAACACCAAAGGTAAGGTTTATCTCAACGTTGAGTATGATAAATCCAACATCTTGTGGGGCAACTACAACACAGGTATCACTGGTACTGACAACAACGACTACAACCGAAGCCTATATGGTTTCAAAGGCGACTACCGTACACGTTCAACCACCAAGTTTGGTGAAGACCGCCTAAACATCGTCGGCTTTGTGGCAGAATCCGATTCGCTCTTTGCTCACGATGAGTTTCTCGGCACTGGTGGCTCGCTTTACTTCCTCCGTCATGGTGAAGTAGTGCCAGGCAGTGACAAGGTGATGGTGAAAGTTGTTGATCCAGACAGTAGCATCACCATTCAAGAAATGCCGCTGCAATCGGGGCGTGACTATGAAATTGACCCGTATCAAGGCCGAATTATTCTAACCAGGCCACTAAACAACATCATTTCTGACAACTTTGGTTCGGTTATCAACGATCAACCCGCATCGGGTTACAACAACTATCTTGCAGTAGATTACGAATACGTTCCCCAAGGTAGTGATGCAATCGATGCGTTGACGGCTGGTGGCCGAGTGAAGGGGTGGGTAAATGACTACATCGGCGTTGGCGCGAACTACCAAACTGAAGAAAAAGACAATCAAGACTACGAAGCATACGGTACAGACTTAACCTTGCGTGCTTCTGAAGGCACGTATTTGAAAGCTGAATTCGGGCACAGTAAAGGTCGTCAAACCGACTCTAACTACGTTTCTTTCGATGGCGGTTTAACATTTACCCCAATTGGTAGCAATGTCGAGGATCGTGAAGGTGATATCTACCAAGTGAAAGGGGTAATGAACCTTTACGACTTAGCGCCAAATGTATTCTCTGCGGTAGGCAACGATGTTAAAGCTTGGTACAAATCCAAAGATGCAGGCTACAGCTTTGCTAGCCAAGATGACGATTTAGAACAAGAGTCTTACGGTACCGAAATTCGTTTCCAAGCCACTGATCGTGTTGCGGTGAAGACGCGCTTTACGTCGGTTGAAGAGCGAGAATCTAACGGTGACTTGCGAACCGATACTCAACAAGCAGAATTGGAAACGCAAGTTAAAGTCACCAAACACATAAAGATCTCGGCGGCAGGTAAACAAGTTGAAGAGTTAAATAATCAAGATGAAAAAGGCAAGGGTACCTTAGCGGGTCTTCGTGCCGATTATATCTGGGACAGTGACAACAACGTTTACATCAAAGGTCAGAAAACCGTAGGTCAGACCGACGAATATGATGAGAACGACAGCGTTACACTTGGTGGTGAGACCCGTATTCTGGAAGACTTCGTGGTTGGCGCGGAATACACCACCGGTGACCGTGGTGATGCCGCACAGGCGAGCGTGACGTATGACGTAACCGATGATTACAGCACCTACTTAACCTACGTAGACGACACGTACGAAGGTAAAAATAACGTCATTATCGGCCAACGTGCAGATCTGACTTCGACGATTGATTTTTACCAAGAAAACCAGTTTGTCGATGAGAATAACGGCAAAGGCCGTATCGACTCGTTTGGCTTCGGTTACGACATGAACGACGACATCGACATGGGCATTGGCTATCAAAAAGGTGAAATCGAAGACGACCAAAAGATCACAACTGAGCGTCAAGCGGTGAGTGTGAGTACGTCCATCGATATCGATGACGTGCTGTTCAAGAACAAAGTGGAGTACCGTGTCGACAAGACCGATGATTCTGCAGATCCAGACAAGAAACGTGTTGACCAGTGGGTGACCACCAACCGTTACACGCATCACCTAACGGAAGAGTACACCTTATTTGGCAAGTTCAACTACTCACGCTCAGAAAGTAAATCGAGCGATAAAGTGTGGGCTCGTTTTATTGAATCCACTGCAGGTTTAGCATATCGCCCAATCTACAACGACCGTTTGAACGTACTCTCTCGCTACACCTATTTGGTGGACTTCGACCAACTTAACCGTGATGTGGATTACAAAGATGAAGAAAGCCACATCATCGAAATCGAAGGTATCTACTCGTTGGATGCAAACTGGGATTTAGGCGCGAAATACGCTTATAAGGACAAGCATGAAATCTTCACTCGTCAGTCAGGTGAAGACATTCCAGTCGACAGTAAAGTTTCTCTTTATGGTTTGAGTGCCTCTTACCGTGTTATGAAAGATTGGGACGTTACTGGTGAGTACCACTGGAAGACGGACAGCACCTACGACGAGTTAGAGCAGGGTGCATTGGTTTCGGTTAACAAACATTTGAGCGACAACTTCAAAGTCGGCGTGGGTTACAACTTCTCGGGCTTTGATGGCAACCTAGCGAATGATGACGATTACGACGCATCAGGCGTATTCATTAACCTAGTTGGTAAGTTATAAGAGGGCGATATGAAAACGACGATTCGTTTGTTAAGCGGCATGATCGCAGGGGCAATATTGGCAGGTTGTTCGGCGGATGCGTATGTAAGCCAAGAGAACCGAGAAAAGTTTGCTGATGTCAATGTCTCCAAGTTTCTGATCAGTGAATGTTTAGCGCCGCAACGTGAAATCCATATTGCGGTTGCCGAGCATTTCGACTTCGATAAATCCATCATTCGTGAAGCCGATGCGGCAAGCCTAGATGCGTTCATCCGTGATATTCAAGGCTTGAGCGGGCGCATCACTATTGTTGGTCACACTGATTTTAAAGGCTCTGATGAATATAACGAGAAGCTGTCTATGCGCCGCGCTGAATCGGTAGAGGCGTATCTTCAGCAACAACTCAACCCAGAGCAATACGATTGGGAAGTGAAACACTTTGGTGAGTCGCAGCCGCTAGCGTTGGGTAAATCGGATCAAGCTCGCGCCGAAAACCGTCGCGCTTACGTGATGTTTGAAGAGGCGAAGAAATACGAAGAGATGCCTTTCTGTGAGCCGCCAAAACCAGAACGTAAGATCTACATGGCGATGACGCCGCACTTTGATTTCGATAAGTCGGAATTAAAACCGGAAGACCTTTCACAATTAGATGATTTCATCGCAAAACTGCAAGGTTTAGAGGGTAGCATTATGGTGGCTGGTCATACCGACCAAGTGGGCTCGCTCTCTTATAATGAACAACTGGCGGAGCAAAGAGCACAAACCGTGGTGGCGTATCTCAAGACGAAACTCGATCCATCGCAGTTTGTGTGGGAAGTAAAAGCCTTTGGTGAGCTTCAACCTGTGATCAACGAAGAATCTCCAGAAGCGAATGCTTTAAACCGCCGTGCGTTTATCGTCTTTAAAGAGAGTGAACTGAATCAATCGGTTGAATGATTCGATAGACTTGATATCTGATCAACAACAATATAATTGTTGATCAGATAGTAATGAGCTAAACGGACTCTAAAGAAAATGAATGGGTAGCAAAACTTACAGCATTGCGACCCTTCTCTTTTGCACGATATAGTTGCTTGTCAGCAATGGTAAACAGCTCTTCAAAACAGCAACTGTCTAGGCTATAGAAATTCACCGCACCCACAGATAAAGTCAATATTTCTGCGCATTGAGAAAGTGGGTTGCTTAGGTGTAGATCTTCTATTTGTTCTTGGAGCAAAGAGAGCTTTGACATAAGTTGAGCTTCATTGAGGTTTTCACATATGATGAGAAACTCGTCTCCACCATAACGGAAAATATGAGTATCAAACTGTTCAAAAACACTTTTTAGAACACTAGAAACTAGTTTTAATGCTAGATCACCTTTGTGATGTCCATGAAAGTCGTTGTAGCCTTTGTAGTAATCAATATCGATGATCACTAAGGCTAATGCGTGGTTATTAACTTGGGCATTAGAGATAAGTGAAGGCGTCATGGAATCGAGTTGGTATCGATTGTAGAGGCCCGTAAGGGGTTCGGTGCGAGACAACGTTTCCAGCAACAGGTTAGCTTGCTGTAGGTTTTGCCTTTGCTCAAAGTTTTCGAGCGAAATAGCAATAAAGCTCGCGAGCTGTTCAAAAAGATAAACATGGTGTTGCTGGTATTGCTCAGGTTCGTGATGCTGGATAGATAGAACCCCCAAGATACGTTCACCAAGTTTTATGGGCGTTAGGATGACAGAACGAGCTATTTTATCGTTATTGAACACCACCAAATCATGATCTTTTCTATCATCTAGCGGTACGAAACTACTGATCGATTCATCATTCACATTGTTTATGTGCACCGTCTGAGCTTTTCGAACCACATAACTCCCAATATTTTTATCTTGGTCACAGTTAATAACCAGTCGTTCTACTAGCCCATCGCTATCAAAAAAGTATCGATAATCTAGCTCGTGAGTATCTTGGTTGTACAACGCAATTCCGAATTCATCAGTTGGAAATACTAAGCCCACTTTTTGGTAGATAAATGCTAAACCTTTCTCTAAGTCATTAGATGTCGCAATGCTTTGACCTATATCCGTAAGCGTACCGATTTGCTCCTGGATATTCTTCATGACAAGGTGCGCTTGATCTTGGGTAAGATGAGTTATTTGTCCTCGCAACTGTTCGGCGTCATTTTGTTTATTATCGTCTAATTGATTCTCTAGATGCGCGATAAACATGCTTTGAAATTTTGCCAGCTCCTGCCAGTTATGACCATATTGATAGATGGCTATTTGTGCACGACAGTATTTGGAGTAGAAGCCAAAGTTATTCTTTAACTCTTCATCTTGTGCCAACTGATTACAAAGTACTTGAGCTTGTTCAAACTTCAAGTGCTGGACTAGGAAGTCTAGATGTGACGTTAAGTTTTCTTGTTGATTATGTTTATCTTTTACTTGGGCAAACAGCTTATGCGCAGTAATGAAATGTTGCTCGATATTATCGAAGGAAAACTCTTCGCTATGAATTTTTGTTTGGGCAAGATAACCGTGAGAAATAGCTTCAATTCTTTGCTCTTTTATTTCTAATGCAATACTCAATGCTCGCTCAATAGACACCAAGGCTTTGTCAATTTGTTGGAGCTTCCCCAGACCTAGGCCTATATTAAGTTGGCAGATGGCTTGATTAACTTGGTTGCAAACTTTTTCTGAGGCTTGTGCTCCCAACTTTGCCAGGTCGACAGCCTGGTGGTATTTCTCCAACGAAAGATACAAGTCACTAACATTTGTATATAGCAGAGAAAGAGCATTTGTATCTAATAGATGCGTGTGAAGTAGTACTTCTTGGTACAGAGCATAAGCTTCTCTATATTGTTCACGATCAGCGTAGATCGATGCTAATAAAATGTGAGCTTGGAAGCGTAAAGCGTTTTTACGCGCTGGACTAATTTCGATGCATCGTTGATAAAACAAAATTGCCTGCTCTAATTGATCGTTGCGATCACAGGTAAACCCCTTAACAAAGCTATCTGCTTGTTCACACAATTGATAATCATTTTGACAGCATATGATCTCGACGCGGTCCAGAATATAGTCGAGTCCAGATAAGCCAGGATAGTTTTGAATTCGTGTTAGCAACGCAACGATTTGCAAGTAAGCCGGATGGTCCATCTAGTCTCCTTATTATAGTTATACCCAAGCCCTTCGAGGTTACTTGGATATATGTTTGTTATGCGATGGACGCAGTGAAGTTCTATGTGTAATTTTAATATGTCGTTCTGTAAAGTGCGAGGTTGATACAATAAATATTGCTTACAATGGTGCGATTGGTTTGCTATTTGTGATCTAGATAAAAAAACATTTACGGTCTTTACGGTGGTTAATGATTGATTTATAAATTAAAGTTGGTAGCTAAAAACGGAGAGAGCAAGAATGAAGACAGTATTATCTTTTATTACGCATATTAGTTGTATAGCGCTTGGGTTTGCTCTAGGTGTCTATGCATTACCAATACTCATTCAACCAGAATCCCCAGAAATTCCGAAATTGTCTTCAGACATTCAACAATATGTTCTTCAAGGAAGGTTTGATAAAGCTCGAAAGGACAGTGATTTCTTCCATTGGGGAGAAGGCGTGATTACTGTGACAGGAACTCAAGTCTTTTTTGAAGGAGAGCTTGCTCCGGGGCCAGATTACAAACTCTACTTATCACCACAATATGTAGAAACTGAAGCAGACTTTGCTAAATGGAAATCAGAGATGGTAAAACTTGGGGATGTAAAAACGTTCGACCGCTTTATCATCCCTTTAAGTCAGCCGATAGATTCAGATAAATACAACTCTGTGATTGTATGGTGCGAAAGCTTTGGTGAGTTTATTACTTCTGCCAAATTGAGGTCGCTCAACTAGGGCAAAGACGGTTCCTAGAGTATCTTTTCCCTTAGTCCTCCCATTTAACTGCTCCAAACTAGGACAATTGGTTAGGAAATTGATAAGGTTACTTTCTTACAACTGGACCTCTAATCTAAGAGGTTAATTTATCTAGGCCATACAGGGAGCGAGGAATGGAGAAGGTACAGTTAGTCGTCGATTTTCTTCTCACTCACAAACTATTGTTCACGGCAATCATATTGCTGTTTGTTATTTTGCTACGTCGGTTTGTTCTTTCAAGAATACGTGGTGATGATGCTTTTATCACAGAGGAACAACGTAGTTGGATGTCGAGAACCAAGAACGGCACCTTTGCGATCACTCTGATAATTTTGTTTATCCTATGGCAGTCTGAAATTAGTGAATTTGCCCTCAGTGTGACAGCCATAGCTGTTGCTATTGTTGTTGCCTCTAAAGAGATCATTTTATGTTTCACTGGTTCAATTCAACGCGCAAGCTCGCGCTCGTTTCGTATAGGTGACTGGATTGAAGTTGGTAAGCTATGTGGTGAAGTGATTGAACACAATATGATGGCGACGGTGATTCAAGAAATCGATCTACATCATGGGCAATATCACTACACGGGTAAAACCGCTACGCTGCCTAACAGTATGTTTTTCACTTATCCAGTAAAAAACCTCAACTTTATGAAGCGCTACGTCTACCACAACTTTTCAGTAGTGGTAAAAGACTTTGTTAACTTATACCCGATTTTACCGCTACTAACCGATAAAATTGATGAACACTGTAGCTACTTCGCTGACGTTGCGCACCGCTATAATGCGATGATAGAAAAGCATGCAGGTGTCGACTTGCCGGGATCAGAGCCACATGTTCATATCGCCAGCAATATTAATGGTGAGCAAATCGTACATATCATGATTTTCTGCCCTACAGATAAAGCAAACCATCTAGAGCACCTGATTCGTAAAGACTTTATGGAGCTATATGAGCAGCACGTCCCAGTCCCGCTCTCTGGCTAAATGTTGATACGGAATAACAGCAACCCCGCTATAAATGCGGGGTTTCTTTTTATTTGTCGTTACGACAAATAATCTTAATGGATCAAGGCGCATATTATCGCTAAATTACGCACGAGATTCGCTTTACTTATTAAGTCAATAATTACTAATTGATATTTTGATCTTAATCTCACTTTGGCTTTAGGTGGGAGCGATGCTTATCAGCTTAAGTAAATGCGCTTCAATTGGTCGAATCTTATTTTGACTTGTCATTTGGTCCTATCAGTAAAAGAACTCGTTAATGCTAAAAAGTACAAAGATGTGTACGCGATTAATTCAACGTATGTCGGTTATCTCTACCTCTTGGAGTTCCGAATTTAAGTCCTACTTAACGGATTTAGCTTCGATTGCGCTACTGCTTCTCCCTTTGATTTTGTCTAATGCATTGGCGATATTTCTAGGACATGCTTTCCGTCTTAGCGGATGGGGAGAACTGTCTCAACTACTTTTCCATGTCTCCGATATTCTGATAAATCTATATCCTAGTGCTTTTTGTGTTGTTGCTGGCTACTACCTTTCGCATAAAACCAATGTCTCTAGTGCGGTATTCATCATCTATTCGTTGATCATGTTTTACTTGATTTCGCTAGAAAACGGCAGCTTATCAGCAACATATATGTTGCCTAACAACCCATTACTCGCTCTGCTGAGTGCAACGATTACTTATCTATACTGCATTGCTTTTAAGATACGTTTGCTGGAGCCGCAAGCGCTAGATTTTTCGTCTCGTTTGCTCAAGCACGTAGTACATTTCTTCCTATTTGTATTGATTGCGTTAGTTGTGTCCAACTTGACGGCAATCGTTATGTCAATGTTTGGTAGTGCTATTCGTGAGATTGGAGTCGATCCGCTGACGTTACAAGGCGGCCTGATTTATCAAACTGTTTTGGGGCTACTGGGTTCCATTGGCATTAATGGGCACAACCTATTGTTCGCCATTAAGCAGCAGATATTTGCAGCGACTGAAGCGAATATGATTGCTTGGAAAGGTGGAGAGGCGTCACTAAATGTGATTAGCCAAGGTTTCTACGATGCGTTTATGTCTATGGGTGGTTCGGGTAACAGCATTAGCCTACTTATATGTGTATTGATGTTTGCCAGAGAGCGCAATCATCTGATGCTCGCACTAGCTGCAACGCCTTTGGTTATATTTAATATCAACGAAGTGTTGCTATTTGGGTTACCTATTATTTTTAACCCGCTGCTGATCATCCCTTTTGTAACGGTTCCATTGGTGAGCTTTGTCATCACATACTCATGTATAGCCTCTGGCATTGTGCCTCCAGTTGAGAACATCGTAAACTGGATGACGCCTCCTCTGTTCAGCGGTTATATGGCGATGGGAAATCAACTTGAAGGGTCGATTCTGCAGGCGGTTGTCATTCTTGTTGGCGTTTTCATCTATCGGCCATTTTACTTGGCGTATGCAGGAAAGTATTCAGCTCAGTTTCGCGCAAATGCGACGTATACTGGTATTGAACGCTCGATTTTTAAAACGCTGCTAAACAATGTCAGGGATTCCAATAAGACAAGTATCAGTAAATCTACCGCTCAGAAGCGTTTAACAACCATTTTACGTGAAGGCGAACTGGTCATGTTTTACCAGAAACTGCAGTCTACAAAAGATGTGAACGTATTCTCTTATGAAGCGCTACTACGTTATATCGATAAAGATGGGAAGTTGTGTCCACCAACGTTTGTTAGTGATTTTCAAATGCTTAATTCTATGCCATTGCTCGACAAGTTAGTGATAGAGAGAGTACTGGCTGACATGCAGAAAATGTCATTATCAAAAGAACGTCGCATCGCGATTAATATCGCAGTGGCGACTATTGAACAAGAAGAGTTTGTACCACATCTACTCTCTCGCTTAACTCACTATGGAATCGAACCAGAATGGCTAGAAATTGAGATTACTGAAGAAGCGATTTTGAGTAATAAAGTATTCCTAATTAGAACGATGGAAGCGCTGCAGGCAAAAGGTATTAGGATTGCTATGGATGACTTTGGCACCGGTTACGCATCGTTTCCTCATTTGCTGAAGTATCCTTTCGACAAGATTAAACTTGATCGCTCATTATTGTTAGATGCAACTGACCAAAAAGGTCGGGATCTTTATGAGTTAGTAGCCAAGCTTGGACGAATTACCCATTGTGAGGTGGTTGCTGAGGGGGTAGAAACCCAGCAAGAGTACGATTTTGTCAAGGGATGTGGAGTGGACAAGGTCCAAGGTTACTTTTTTGCTCGCCCTGCGCCATTGAAAGATATTCTCCCGGAACAATCTATTTAAAATAAAAGGAAGCGTATTGCTTCCTTTTTGCATTTTGTACTGTTATTTGAACTCAAACTTACCCTGCATGATTGCCCAGTGACCAGGGAAAGAACAGAAGAATGAGTAATCACCTCCCGGAGTCATCTTCTCTGTGCTGAATGTGATAGAAGTGCTTTCGCCACCACCAATCACTTTGGTAAACGCGTAAACACGGTCATCGTTAGGTTTTACGTAGCTGTTCTCAAGACCTGCAGACATGCCTTCTGTACCCACTGCCTGAAGGTTTGCTGTATCAGCTATCACCACGTTATGACCCATTGATTGTGCTGGCATTTTACCAGTGTGGTTCAGCGTCAGTTTTACTTCTTTACACGTTGCTGGAACACTTAACGTTTTGGTCGAAAACTGCATCATATCGTTTGCATCGATAGACACTTCACACTCTGCGCTTGCTTGTGCGCCAAAGCTCATTCCTACTAGTGCAAAGGTTGCTGCTACTAAACGTAAAGACATATAACACTCTCCATATTTTATTTTGGGCTGACTTGGATTCAAACCGATCCAATGCATCTCATTATCATCGAATATTCAATCTGAAACCGTGCTTCAATCCGGATATTGACGTTTTGTTGCAAAGTTATACTTATCGTTTTTATGGTGTGATCATTCATGTGCCGTATTTTCCTCTCTTGATTTCATAAATGTGAAGGGGATCTTTTGGGCCAAGAACTACCAATCTTTTCGGGTATGATGTCAGCTTTTATTGGCGCTTTTTTCGCTAACATGTAACTAAGTATTTCAAGTGTTTTTATCTTGTAACTTATTGATTTTTTGATGCAAAAAAGAGAGTGAAATGCAAATCACTAACTTGATGGTGACAAGAAAATAGATTTGTTTTATCCGGCGCACACTTTCTTAATTTTGAACTAGAGTCCCAGTTTTTTGTTTGCTTACCGATTGCGTACGAAATGTCGTCAAATTGACGCGAAAAGACGCTTTATTTTTGGCACTTTTACACCTGTAAGTTGAGTTGCATTTAGTTACATCTGTCCGCTGCGGCGCGAAAAAAGTCCCACTCTATAATGCCTTTCCTTTTTATTGTTGTTTGTATAAGTCCTTAATTATGAGAAAGAATACGCTAGCGTTCATGCCAAGTGTTTTAGCATTGGCGATCGGCATGGGGTTACCTACTGCACAGGCAGGAGTGATCACAGACGCAACTATCGTCGGCTCAGAAAGCCAGTGGTGGAACACTTACAAAGTGATCCTAACGAACGACGGTTCAAAGCCGGTTGAACTACGTGATGCGAAAGTCACGTTTGATTCAAACCTATCAATGTCGGCACCATCTTGGTCTGCGACTGGCATCAGCTACCCGGGCATGAAGTTCACCAGCGACGTACAAGGCAACGTCTTCAAGAACACGCTCGCGTTGGCTTTTGATAGCGGTAGCTGGGTGAAATCACAACTTCCAGCAGGTGAGCGTATTGAGCTAACTCTGGGTGTGAGCGGCGTATTGGATCTGAATCTGCTTCAAAATACCATTCGTCTCATTGCTGATGACGAAGGTGAAGTAGGTGAACCAGAAATTTCTCTTCAATTAGCTTCGCCAGTGAACGGTGCTGAGTTTGAAGAAGGTCAAGCGGTTGCTATGCTAGCGAACGTTACGGCAACCAACACCAGCGTTAAAGCTGTGACTTTCTTTGTCGACAACGAACAAGTGGCTCGTGTAACACAAGCTCCATTCCAAGCGAGTTGGACTTCTGATGGCGCAGGCACTCACGCGATCAAAGCTGTAGTGGAAGACACCTCAGGTTTAACCCAGCAACAAACGGTCAGCATTTCGGTAAAAGAGAAGCCAGTTGAGCCACCAGTGGTACCTGAAGTACATGAGCTGACGTTTGTTGCACCTACACAAGGTCAAACATTGATGGTGGGTCAGGCAACGACTATTAAAGCGCGTGTTGATGGTGAATTGATCTCTAAATTAGAGTTCTGGGCAAATGACCGCAAGCTAGGTCAACGTAACATCGCTGCAGGTCAAACGACGTATTCTCAATCTTGGACACCAAATGAAGTGGGCAATGCGACACTTAAAGTGGTGGTTCTCGATCAGAACAATCAAATGGTCGAGCAACGCAGAATCGCAGTTGCAGTTGAAGCAGCCCCAAGCTTTGTTAAGCCAGAAGTGAGCTTCTCTTCGCCTTCGAACGGTTCTAAGTTTGAAAAAGGCGAGGCGGTGTCGATTTCTGTTCGTGCTACGGATGCTGATGACGATTTGTCTCGCGTTATCGTGAAAGCAAACAACAAGCAAATCTGTGATTTCAACGCATCAACAACAAACCAGTTCTCTTGTAACTGGACGGCGTCAGAAGTCGGTGCAGTTGAACTAGAAGCGGTCGCGACAGATGCTGAGAACCTAACGGCGACAGCACGTGTGAACATCACAGTTGAAAAAGTAGAAACACCGACACCTCCACCAACAGGTGGACTGTGTGCTGACTTTAATGTGTACCCAGATTGGACTCGTGGTGATCACGCAACAGGCGGCGACATTATGGTTCATAAGAACATTGCTTATTCAGCGGTGTACTGGACGCAATCTGTTCCTGGCAGCGATAGCTCATGGTCATTACATCTAAACTGTGATGGTACTGAGCCGGGTACAGCGCCAGCGCTATCATTGCGCAACCCAATGGACCCAGTGCGTCTAGAAGTGGCAGGTTGGCCAAACACTTTCGTAGTGGCGAGCCCATCCACTCAAGCACCAAGCACGCTCACTATCGCAGCAAGCAGCAGTGATGCGCTCACAGACCTAGAGCAGCTTACACGTTCGTTTGTGTCGGCTATCGAACAAGCAGAGAGCGCGGGTACAGCATCTATCGTGATTCAATCGGATGTTCTGGATCTTGCTACGCAAGACAAAGGTGCATCGTTTGGTGCCGTTGCAGTTAAACAAGCACTGACGAATGCCATTGATATCACGGGTAGCCGTATTGATATTGATGCGATCAACGCACTGAGCGATGACGTCAAAGGCTGGGCACATGCGTACAACTTAATCTTCACAACCCTTGCGCCACAAGCGTCATTCGGTTGGTCACTAAGCATTGGGGAGTTTGCTTACGATACCCACTCTGGTCGTCAGTCTGTATGGGATGAAGCGTCCGTTTTCACGGCCGATTTACTTGATAGCTTCGAGCTTTACAAAGCAGATGCTGCGAACAAAGCTGACTTTGTGGCGTTTACCAAATCAAACGCTACCGCTGCGCTAACTAGTGAGCAGTGGCACCACTCACTTGAGTACGTAAAACAGGTAACAGATTACGTTGAAGCGCCAGCAATGCTAGCGAGCATGCCGACAGAGCAAACCGCAAACTACTTCATGGGTAACACGCAAACCGATCAGCAAATCCGTAAAGCGGCGTACAGCAACGTGTTTGCATTGATGTTTGATCACGACTCTCAAACCCTAACCAGCAAAATTGAGCTTTACCAAACGGCGAAAGTGCCATTGTACTACGTAGGTGAAGAGTTAGAGAAAGGTTCATTGACTCGCATTGAAGCGCTAAACCAAGAGTTAGCAAATGCTGAAAGCGTGATGGATAACGAAGCCTTCCTATACGAAACGCCACAGTCTCAGTGGGTTCCGTCAACGGTTTACAAGTGGAACGACTTCCTCGATGGCTTGAATGCAATGCACAACATTGGTGTAGCGGGCAACAAGTTCTGGTTGATGAACGATGAAGTTGATGACGCAACCAATATTAAATACGCGAAAGTTGCGATTGCTGCGTTCCTTGCGCAAAGTATGCAAGAGACCATCCGCTACAACGCGTGTGATGAAAACAACTGGTCTGAAGTGAAGTACGGCGCGCCAGCAGATTACCCAATGACAGCAAGTTGTGGTCAATTGGGTCAGAAATACGCAGATTACGGTGTAAACCCAGTCTCTGGTTTGGACCATGCGTACTCTTGTCCTCGTGATGACAAAATGGAAGTCAGTGCGTTGACTCATGCGAAATGGTATGGCGCACCAGCTCCAGTCTTTGCAGCACCTGATGCAGTACTTGAAGAGCGCGGTCTATTGGTGAACGGAGCGGCAGGTCGCTGGACAAACAACGGTCACTGTAACGACGTTCCAGAAAGCGTTGATACGTCTAAGCAAGTGTGGGAACGCGACGAGTGTAAGACTTACGTGGGTCAGAAAGCAGGTAAGTTCATTTGGGACGGCAGCAGCCAAGAAAGCGTTGAAGGCTGTGGCTGGTGGGGGCGTGGTGTTATCCAAACTACAGGTCGTCAGAACTTCGGTACACTTAACCACTACCTAGGCCGCTCGCACGTTGATCCATCAACCATTGGTAAGACAATTGATGGCGTAACGGTAGAAGCGCCACCGGCGAACCCACTTTATGCTGAGTTAGACTTCTGTTCTAACCCAGGTCTGATTTGTAGCTCGGAAGAGAACAAAGAGATCAAGTGGATTGCAGGTCTGTTCTACTGGGTAACGTCAGTTCAGGCATACAACGATGAAGGCGGTCAGTACGCGGATTGGAACTACCACAACGAGCTGAAGAAGTACGTAGATAGTGGTCTGCAAGGCTCTCAATTTATCGATGACGTTTCAGGCATCGTTAACCGTGGCTGTCCGGATCTGACGTGTTCGACAGGTGATGTTCACAACGTGAAAGAGCGCCGCGAGAACTTCAAACTGGTGCTACAAAAGCTAGGTCTTGATCCTCGCTAATCAAGCTAAAGCAATATCCATGAAACAAAGCCATCACTGAAAAGTGGTGGCTTTTTGTTTTTCGCATTGGGTTTGGATTTTTACAAATTCGTAATAGTCATTTTCTTTTTCCGCTTATTATCATTTATTTTCAACCCAATATAATGCCCGCCATTCCAAACGTATTTGCTGCGTTTTTGATTTTTATCTTTCGATGGATGGTTTCCGGGAGGGGAGTATGTCGAACTTTGTTGTTGTCGGTGGTGGTGCTGCGGGTCTAGAAATGGTCACGCGCTTAGCGAGCAGTTTTGCAGGCAAATCTGATCATACCGTTACTTTGGTTGAGCCATCTTCTCATCACTTATGGAAACCAAGACTGCATGAGATTGCGGCGGGCACGTTTGATAATGAGCTTGATTCTGTTGCGTTTCGTCTTCATGCTGCTTGTCACGGCTACCAGTATGTTCAAGCTCGAATGTCTGGTTTAAACCGAGCAGAAAAAACCATTACGGTGAGTTCTGAACTGTCGCCTGAACAAACGTTGAAATACGATTACCTCGTGATTGCCGTTGGTGCGATCAGTAACGATTTCAAAATCCCGGGGGTAAGCGATCATTGCTTATTCTTAGATTCCGCTTCTCAAGCAGAAAAAGCGTGGGAACAGATGAAGCAGATGCTGGCAAGCGGTGGTTCGCATCGTGTTTCTATCGTGGGTGCTGGTGCGACCGGCGTTGAGCTGGCGGCCGAATGGGCGAAAGTCAGCAAGCAGTTAAACCGCTATCAAAATGATACTCAACTTTCCATTACGCTCATCGAAGCGGCAGATCGTGTGTTACCTGCAAGTGCTGAGTGCATGTCTGCCAAGGTACTTAAGAAGCTACAAAAGCAGGGCGTTAACGTTCGTTTAAACACAAAAGTTCAGCGTGCAGAAGCAGACCGTATCGTGACGGAAAATGAAATCATTCCTGCCGATCTGCAAATTTGGGCGGCAGGGATTCGATGCCCGGATTGGTTAGCGAACCTTGATGGTCTAGAAAGTAACCGCATTAACCAACTTAAAGTGCTGCCGACGCTGCGAACCACTCTGGATGAAAACGTGTTTGTTATTGGTGATAGTGCCGAATGCCCACAAGAAGATGGAAGCGTCGTGCCGCCACGAGCGCAAGCCGCCAACCAAGCTGCTGCACACCTAGCGAAGCAACTTAAACGCTTGGTGAAAGGCAAAGAGTTAAAACCGTTTGTATTCAAAGATGGTGGGATGGTCGTCGCGCTTGGGCATGACTACGCGGTTGGCGCATTGATGAATGACAAAGTCGTATTGCGTGGACGCTACGTTCGCCGTTTGTACGACACGATCTTTAGGCTGCATCAGCGCGTTATTTTCGGTTGGTTCCGCGTGTCAGCTTTGGTGGTGCTTAAACGGGTAAAAGGTTTATTGAACCCATACTACAAAGGCTCTTGGTCTTAATCCAAGTAGTTATTCTTCGCTTCCATTTTTTCATTTTTATCGAGCGCCAAAGTCATCAGGATTTGTGGCGCTAGGTGTTTTTTATGCGTCATTTGCAACTCTCTTTGCCCGTTCAACTTCTTATTTCTGCCGTACTTGCGTGGAGTGGGGCTCAAGCTGTCCTTCTTCTTGTTGAGCATGGGGTGGCAGACAAATCGCTTTTACTGTCGAGTGATTACTACCAAATTTTAATGTTGGGCAAAACGGTCTATCTCGGCTTACTGAAAATGGTGGTGGGTTTGATGGTGCTGTTTTCTCTTGTCGAAGGCATCACCAATATTGGTTCAACCGTTCGTCTTAAAGCTCTGGGTGGGCGAACACTGCTTTTCTACAGTTTCACCACCTTAATTGCCATTAGTTTAGGACTTGGTGCGTCGTTAGCATTGCCTGCTTGGGAGCCACTTAGCCAAGCTATTTCTGTGGGCAGTGATGTTCGTTTGATTGACGAGCAAGGGGCAGGTGGTGCCGCAATATTGACCAATCTCGTTAAGATGGCGATGGTGAATCCATTTGCTGCACTGGCGAATGGTAACTTACTGGCGATCGTGGTCTTCTCCTTTATGGCAGGCGTTGCGATTTTGCTTTCTGTTCCATCTGGTCATCCGTTGCTAGCGGTGATTTCAGGGCTAAACAAAAGCGTCAACACCATGATTCGAGGCATCGTTAAGCTGTCGCCAATAGCTATTTTCGCGATCGTGTTTGATATCACGCTGACCTCAAGTGGGAATCTGATTCAGCAACTCGCGTTGTTTGCGTTGCTGGTGTTTGTGCTTACGATGGTGCACGGGCTAGTGGTGCTACCGACGATTGCCAAGGTAATGACGGGGATCTCTCCAGTTGCGCTGTTCAAAGCGATTTCGGCACCATTAGCCATGGCGTTCGCAACGTCTTCAAGTGCGGCAGCTCTGCCTCTTGCAAAGCAAAGTGCGGAAGACAATTTGGATGTCTCACCAGAAGTCAGCAGCATGGTATTGCCACTCGGCTCTGTAATGAATATGGATGGCACCGCGCTATTTGAAGGTGTCGCTGCGATTTTCCTAGCACAGTTGTTTGGGGTGGATTTGAGCACTACAGGGTTGGTGATGATCTTCATTATGGCAATGGTTTCTTCCGTTGGTGCGCCAGGCATGCCTTCGGGCTCCATGTCGGGTATGCAGTTAGTACTACTAGCTGCGGGCATTCCATTGGAAGCGATAGCTATTTTATTAGTGATAGAAAGACCGTTGGATACGTTCCGCACCGCAGTCAACGTTGAGGGGGATTTGGTTGCGACATTGGTGATAGACCGTTGGCAGAAGAAGCAAGAGGGTGAAAGCAGTATCTATTACCAGAAACCAGAGCCTTTGGTCAGCTAAACTTCGAGGTAAATACGCACCCTGGTGGGTGCGTATTGGACGAAAAGAAGTGCGGCATTAGTTAAGATGAAAATAAGATCATCTCTTGTGCACTAAACGAAAATTCTCCCTTTCATATAAAGCACGCCATCGCCTGATACCTTCACTTGTTCGCCATGTATATCACAGTGCAAAATCCCTCCGCGCTGAGAAGCCTGATAAGCAACCAGTGATGTTTTGCCCAACTTTTCAGCCCAGAAAGGCACTAGTCCAGCGTGAATCGAGCCAGTCACCGGATCTTCATCGCCGCCATTCGCTGGCCAAAAGTAACGTGATACGAAGTCCTGCTGTTCGCCTTTCGCGGTGACGACCACAGCGTAAGGTGCGAGTGTCTTGAGATGTTCTGAACGGTATTGAACATCAAGTACCTCTTGTTTGCTGTCCACAATCACAAAGTATGCTTGAGGGCTTAGCAGAACATGCTCTACTTTGCAGCTTAAGCCTTCAACCAAAGCCAAAGGAATGTCAGAAACGGCTTTTGGTGGGCGAGAAGGGAAGGTCATCTCGATTTTTCCGTGCACATTCTTCTCTACGGTGAGTGTCCCTACTTCAAGGGTGTGGAATTCAATCGCACCTTCAATGCCCAATTCGTCAAATAGAACTAACGAAGAGGCTAACGTTGCATGCCCACAGAAATCGATTTCGGTAATAGGAGAGAACCAACGAATCTCATATCGGTTTGCGCCAATAGGTTTTAGAAAGGCCGTTTCCGATAAGTTGTTTTCTGTCGCGATATTTTGCATCAACTCTGGCGCAAGCCATTCCTCTAGCGGTACGACAGCGGCGGAGTTGCCTTTGAATTGCGTATCGGTGAAGGCGTCCACCACGTAGATATCCAGTTCCATTTGCGCTTCCTTGTTTGCTTTTAGGCTAATGAGCGTACACCAAATAAGTCGTCGATAAGCACAAATTTGAAAATGTTACGTAAAGTATCACTATTTAGCTTAAAATAGTTTTGATTGATACTTAATGAAAGGTTGCGGTTTCTTTTGGGGCATACACTTATCCCGAACTTAAGAAATAGGAGCATCATCATGAAAGCAATCACTACATCGGTTTTGGCATTAAGCTTATTGGCAGTGGGGTCAGCTCAAGCATTCGAGTTAACCAGTAATGATATTCAAGAAGGCCACCCAATGGCAAAAACGTTTGAGTACAACAGTTGGGGCTGTGATGGTGGTAACCAGTCTCCACAGCTGATGTGGAAAGATGTGCCGGCAGGCACAAAGAGCTTTGCAATTACCGCGTACGATCCGGATGCGCCAACAGGCAGTGGTTTCTGGCACTGGGTTGCGTTTAATATTCCTGCTAATGTGAATGAACTTCCACGCGGTGTGAACATTGAGAAATTGGGTGGTAAAGAGTCTCGTATTGATTACGGTACTGTAGGCTTTGGTGGTGTTTGTCCTCCAAAAGCGGACGGTATGCACCGTTACCAGTTCACAGTATGGGCGTTGCCTACCGATAAGTTAAACCTAGATGAAAATACGCCAGCGGCAGTGGTCGGTTTTACACTAAATAGCATGGCGTTAGACAAAGCAAAACTGACGGCGACGTACACACGCTAAACGTCATTTAGAGAAGAGAGGGAGTCGATGAGTCACCAATATCAAATTACGATATTTCGAGCTGAACAGTTGCAGAAACTACGCAATGTGAGGATTCACTCCCCAAGTATTATTCAGATCATCACCGGGAGTAAGCGCCTTTTCTGGAAGGAGTCGGCGTTAGATCTTTCTCATTCTAAGCTGCTGCTTTGTGAAGCTTCTGCATCGCTAAGTTTTGAGAATTTGCCCCAGAAAGGGAAGTTTCTCTCGAGAATGTTCAGCTTTCATTGTTTGCCGACAGAGGTGATGCTTGAATTGAGCGTAAGCGTTGGAGAGGAGCAAGAAGCGCCAACATTAGAAGCAGATAAAGCATTGGAAGAAACCCTCAATGCGTTGTTTTCGTTTGATCAACAAACTATGAGCAAAGAGACACAAACCTTCTGGGTAATGGGCTTATACCAGCAACTCGCCGAGCGTGGTGTGTTGCATCACTTATTTACGAGTGCGAACACAACATTCAGTCAGAAGCTAAGCCGCTATTTGTCGCATTCTCCAGGTGAAGAGCACTCATTAGAAGGAGTGGCAGAGCGCTTTGCTATGAGTCGCGCAACTATGATTCGTAAGCTCAAGCAAGAGGGGACTCAGTATCGAGAGGTGTTGGCAGAAGTGCGCTTAAATCACGCATTGTATTTAATGCAAAATGGTCACTACAACGTTGCGATGTTGGCTCACCTTTGTGGTTATCAATCTGAGGGGCGTTTTAGTCAACGGTTCAAAGGTAAATTTGGACTAACTCCGAGTGACTATATCAAAACTGTCTTGGTCAGTTAGCGCCCTTCGCGTTACCGATGGGCGCTTCTAAATCATTACAGCCTTTGGTTATCTATAGTATTTCTGCTTCATTTTGAGTGCTACGTTCACTAAAGCAATCAATACAGGTACTTCGATCAGTGGGCCAATGACACCAGCAAAAGCTTGGTCTGAGTTTAGGCCAAACACCGCGATGGAAACCGCAATTGCCAGTTCAAAGTTGTTGCCTGTTGCGGTAAAAGCAATCGACGCATTTTTGTCGTAGTCGATGCCCATTTTTTTACCAACGAAGAAGCTGACAAAGAACATCAATACGAAGTAGATAGCCAGTGGAATTGCTACACGGAATACATCCATTGGCAGTTCAAGAATCATTTCACCTTTCAAGCTGAACATCAGTACGATGGTCGCAAGTAGGGCGATAAGCGTAATTGGTGAAATGCGTGGGATGAACACTTCGTTGTACCATTGTTCACCTTTCGCAGCGACCAGCCATTTACGACTTAGGAAGCCCGCTAGGAATGGGATACCAAGGTAAATCAGAACGCTTTCCGCGATGTCCATCATCGAGATATCTACCACGAAACCTTTGTAACCAAAGACAGGTGGTAAGACAGTGATTAACAACCATGCCATCACACTGTAAGTCACGATTTGGAAAGCACTGTTTAGTGCAACTAGAGCAGCGCCGTATTCTTTGTTACCGCCACCGATATCGTTCCATACAAGCACCATAGCAATACAACGAGCAAGACCGATTAGAATGATACCAACCATGTAACCCGGATGATCACCTAGGAAAGTCAATGCAAGGATGAACATCAAAATAGGGCCGACAATCCAGTTCATGACCAAAGATAGTGTGATCGCTTTTTTATCTTTCGTCACTGTACCTAGCAGGTTGTAGTTCACCTTTGCTAGCGGCGGGTACATCATCAAAATCAAACCAATCGCGAGCGGTACGTTCGTGCTGCCGACTGACATTGACTCGTTCCACTCTGCAACTTGAGGGAATGCTGCGCCAATACCTACACCGATTGCCATTGCGATAAAAATCCACACCGTTAGGTAACGGTCTAAGAAGCTCATTTTGTCGCTGGCACTATTTAAAACTTGAGTAGTCATAGTGTTCTCTTATTCGTTTATCGTCGAAAGGCGATAATTAAAGGTATAGTTTATCTCTGCACGCCTTACCAGCGTGCAAAGGCAATTAATCAAATAACTTGGAAAATCCTAGATTGAACTGATCAAACGCATCGCGTTGAATGCGGTAACACACCTTAGGTGGATTTGGCTCAGCGCTGATAAAGCCTGCTTGCTTAAGAATACGCAAGTGTTCAGAAACAGTAGATTGTGCAAGACCCAGTTCAGAAACTAAATCACTGTTCAAACAACCGCCCATGGTATCGAGCGTGTGCAGGATATGTAGAATGCGCAAACGTGCTGGATGGGATAAAGCTTTCGCTTTTGCTGCTAGAGTTTGTTCTTTCTCTAGCTGTTGTTGCGTTGTTTGAAAAGCAACTTCGCACTTGTCGTTGCAT
This sequence comes from Vibrio sp. WZ-1, assembly GCF_052037695.1. NCBI lineage: Bacteria > Pseudomonadati > Pseudomonadota > Gammaproteobacteria > Vibrionales > Vibrionaceae > Vibrio > Vibrio sp. WZ-1. Next base: position 34,342 of record NZ_JBQEQR010000064.1, read on the forward strand.
TTATCACTCATTCGCTGGCCTTAATAGTTAATCGTCGAATTGCGATAAAGTGTACGCCTGCTCAGTTTAGGATGCAACTATAGAATCGACACTATGTAAAATCTGAGGGTAGGTATGGATAACTGCTGAATGGATTTACATTATTAGGACAATAAAGTGGAGACAAAAAAATGAAAAAGCAGAACTTAAAGATACAACGAAGTGGGGGTGTAGTATCAGGAGCTAAGTTCTGCTTGGAGTTGTAAGTTATGTTATGACCAATTCAATAACTCTTTCATGTTTAGTAGCGCGATCACTTCCAACTTGTTTTTTGATTGAGTGATACGCTGTTGGAAATAAGCTGCCATTTTAGGCCAGGCTTTTGCAGGTCTTTTATGGATTCGCATGATATTTCCTCCTTCGTGTTGACAGGGTCAGTATGCGAAGAAAAGGGGAGCTGAAAAAGAGAGTAGATTTCTGTGGTTTATTCCTAATAAGCTCGAAAGGGGAGCTAACTCTTCGATTTTTGGCTTTGCGTAGGCAAAAAGGGGAACAAAGTGAACGGAAGTTTTCTTATTTTCTCTTGGATAAGTTGAGTAAAATAAACCTATCTCCACTTTTGAGGGCGCGCAGTGTCTGATCTCAACTTGTTCCGCTACTACCAACGACTGACACCATTAGGTGTTGGTAGTGAAGTCAAAACCACGTTGCAGGAAGTGGCGGATTTGCTGTTCACTTCTCCTCGTCATGCGCGCAGCTTGTTGTCGCAAATGCAGGCGCTCATGTGGTTAAGTTGGCAGCCAAAAGCGGGCCGCAATCAGCGTTCGACATTGCTCCTAAACATAGAGTTAAGCGCGCTAAAAGAGAGCTTAGCTTTGGAGCGCATTAAGCTGGGTAAGTACGAAAAAGCGCTGGCGATTCTCGATGAAGACGAAACTGCATTTGGACGTTTGCTCAAAACCACTTCAGGTGCATCGGTTCAAGAAGGTCGACTCAATATCCAGCTGACTTATAAGCGTATGTTTGAACGTATCGTCCCTCACCAACTTCACCGCAGCAGTGAGCGCTTCTTTCTGCGTCAAATCTATTGTTGTTTGGTATCGAGTGACTACAACGGTGTGGTAAAGCCAGAGTTGGCCCACCATTGGCGCTACGATGAGAAGAACTTTGAGTGGACATTTTACCTTCGCCCCGGTCTAACGTTTCATAATGGGGCGCCGATTGATGCTGATACCGTGGTGAGTCTATTTGCCAAACTGAGTTCATTGGAGTATTACCAGAAAGAGCTGGCTCACGTTACCGACATCACCGCACCAAACCCTCTTAAAGTGGTGTTTACCCTGATCAAGCCAGATTTGAGTTTTGCAGGGCTTATCTCTGGGGTGAAATATGGTATTCAACCCGTTAGCCAAGTTAACGTGGCTAACAACAACTTGGTGATTGGTAGTGGTCCTTTCTCTGTGATTGAACACAGTGCTCATCGATTAAAACTGCAAGCTTTTGACGGCTATTACGCTTGTCGAGTGTTAACCGACATGGTGACGATCTGGATCGTCAATGATGAGAAAATGGAGAACCCATCCCTAGCCGCAAACACTCCACCCAAACAGGTAGAGAAAGCGGACGACGAGCCTGCCGACAGCATGTGCGGGCATTACATGTCGACACAAGATGCAGAGATAGCTCCCGCGAGTCAGCACAGTCGCACCGAGGACGGCTGTTTGTTCACCTTGTTCAATCAACATGCCAAGTATCCTCTGTCTCAAGCGCAGCGTCGTTATATTGCGGAATTGATTCAACCAGAGCGACTTGCTGATGTTATGCGCAAAGAGAAGATCGTGTTTGGCAGTGTGCCCGCATACAACATGTTACCAACGTGGAAGCCAGTATTAAGACCGTTTGGCGAAGAGAGCAAATTGCCCAAACATATCACCATCGCTGGTTACAACTACACAGCATTACGTCGATGTGCTCGCGCGATTGCCAAACTATTAGAGGGGACGGGTAGCAAAGTTGGCATTGTGATGTATTCCTACCGAGAGCTAAGCGAAAAGGCAAAAAACGGCACGCTAGATGAAACCTTGGTGGTGACGAACATTAACTTGGATGACAACCGCCATGCATCGGCATTTACCAATTTTTACAGCAATGCCGTACTGCACCACACTTTGGGTGAGGAGAATGCGACTTGGTTAGATGAGCAACTAGAAAAAGTGCGCGCTTATACTTCGTTAGAAGGCTATCTCAAAGCGCTTGAGCCTATTGCCTCAACACTGGTCAGTGAATACTGGATTGCACCAATGTTCCACCATACTCAGACACTGCGTTTCCAGGGTGTTTTAGAAGACGTCGCTCTCACTAACTGGGGTTGGCCGGATATTCGATCAGTGTGGTCAGCAGATTAATCAAAACCGTCAACCAGAGAGCGTTGTTTTCTTGTGTGACGAATAGAACGTTAGCCGATTAATGGTTAGAGTTTTTATGGACAAGGAAAATTAACTTCGTGAGCAACGTTTGAGCATCCGGGCTGAGCAAGCGAGCGGCAGTTAGGACATCCTCAGCGACCACATGACCAATATCTCGAATATCTAAAGCTACGTCTAGATCTGTCAGTTGCAGTGCACGCAAAATTGCTCTGTACTGGGAGAGCTTCATGTCAGACTCCCCCCTTTCAATGCGTTGATATGTCTTTAAGCTCATTCCTGCTGCTTGAGCCATTTTTTCTCTGGAAACGCCTTGTTCTTTCCTTCTTTGAATAAGAACTTCAACGATTGGGTCAATATGCATAAGCGCTCCATTTGGACAGATTTGACCTAAACGACGCAAATTGTGGACCAAGTTAACTAGCACGTATTTACCCGCAAATGAATTTTTTATAAAAATGCTGTTCTAATAAAAACGTAGATTATTCAGTCAGTTTGCGGCAAATGAAAATACATAACAGAAAATTATCAGACAAATGGCGATTAAAAGATCGCAAAATGCAACGCATTTTAGATGATCTAGTAGATGAGTTAAGAGTGCATTGCAAAGAAAGCAATCTAGATATGGGGTGGTTGGTAAAAGAATCCCAAAAAAGGTTGATGGTGTATAAAGAACTATATATGCATCGAGCACTTATTGATGAGCGTGAAATACAGGACGCTTTTGAAAGGCTTAGTGAGCAGGAAAAGCAAATTGTCGCTTTGGGTGAAGATAATTTGACGGCGGTAATCGACTCACTAAATCGAGAAATATAAAGTTCAAGTTGAGAAGGTTGCTAAAGGCAACCTTCTCAAAGTTATTACTTAATCAAGTGCTGACCCATCACACCATCGCCTTTTTCTAAGCGAGATGAAATATCACCAAATAGATTGGGTAAGTCGGCTTTTATAGTGTAGTTATAACCATCGTTTAACTTGTTAAAGTCCACTGAGTACTGCGTGTAGCTGTCGTCATACTGGTAACGCACGTTCATCACTTTTTGGTCTAGGTTGTATACCAAACCGTAAAGCGTAGCGTAGCCGCGCATTTCTCCGTTGACTGGGCGGTTTGCCGCATCCAATGGGATTTTATAGGTCACGCTGTCGAGTTTAGCAATGCCGTTAGTGTAGCTACTCGGTTCTTTAAGTTGATCCTTCATGTAGCTGTTCCAGATAAAACGCTGAGCAGAGTTGATGTTACCCGGAATTGGGAACTCGCCATTCACGTCACTCTTCGCTTTTGGCTGTGCCTCTTGCCAGTTTTTCAAGTGTTGCGCGTACTCTGGGCTGTTAGTCATCACGTCATATTGTTTGCCATGATGAACTTGCCAAGCGCCGTCGATGTATTCCAACACAGCAGAGTCACCACTTGCGTCTTCTAATGAGTAATGTCCCTTCATTTCGATGCCATTGTGGCTGAACTGTTGGATTTGAATTGAATCTAGATTCTTCAACGCTTCATCAACGGACGCGAAGCTATCAATCAAATAGGCGACAAAGCGCGAGTTTTCGATTTGTTGTTTGCCAGCTTGTGGTGCGCCTGGGTTTTCCTCGTCTAAAAACAATGCATTAGCCGCAAAGCCTTTCTCGTTGAAGCCATCAATAATGCCCACGCCGTAAATACTCACACCGATGGAAGCGTATTTCGATGTCCACGTAAGCGCATCGCCTTTATCGTAGCCACGGTAGGTTTGACCAGCGTGACGTACATCGATGGTTGGCTGGTTGGCTTCCATCCAGTCCATAGTACGAGAAACAAATACCCCGTGCTCTTGAGTCTCCCAAACCAAACGTGAACACGCATTGGCGGCGGTAGAGATGCTGCCGATTGCCATTGCGACAGATGCTGCTAGAAGTACCTTTTTGCTAAAACCTTTCATTGAATTGCCCTCGTAACGTTTCAATATGTGCTCATTATTACCTCTGCTATTCATCATGTAATCTCAGTTTTGTTGCAAATATTGCAACATTCAGAATCGGATTGAATTAAGATAAACGAGTTCATTGTTTGAGGAGCTTCTTATGCCTAGAGCCAGTTTCGACCAACTTACTGCATTTGTTGCTGTCGCTGAGCATGGTTCATTCAGCCAAGCCGCGAGGGTTGTTGGGAAAGACCGAGCGACGCTTCACCATCAAGTCAGCGATCTAGAAATTGATTGGGATGTAACCTTATTTGAACGCAAAGGAAGAACGCCAGTCTTGACGGAAGTAGGGGCGACGTTACTTACTCAAGCCAAGCACATTCTTTACCAAATGCAGTCTTTAGAGCTTTCTTGTGACAGCTACTCTCAAGGAGATATCCCGGAGATAACGATTTGCCATGATATGTCGGTGCCGTGTGATGCCATAGCGGATATCGACCTGTCTCTGCGCAAGCAATATAAGAACACTGCGATTCATTGGTTGCATCGAAGCCGTGATGAAGCGTTAGAGATGCTAATGGCGAAACAAGCGGACTTTGCAGTGGTACTTAACCGAGGACAAGCATTTCCAACCGAAGGAATGTCGTTTATTAACTTGGGCTATCCTAAGTTTACCTTTTACGCCCATAGGCAAAGCCTGATAGCTCAGAAAGCCGTTGTGACTTTGCAAGATCTTGCGTCACATCATCAATACATCGCTGAGAATTTCAGCACGAGTGCACTAGGCAACCAGCAGGTGATGTCGCCCAACATCTCTCGCATCAGCAACATCGATGTATTGATGCGATTATTGAAAAATGAGGGCTTTGCCTTGCTTCCACATCACTTAGTGCAAGCTCACGATGAAAAAGGTGAATTTGTGCCGTTAAACATTGATTTTATGGCGAATGAAGGTCGTGCAGGGTACGTGTTACTTAAACGAGGCAACACGCTAAGCCCTGTGCATCAAAAGCTGGTGGCATTGGTGACCGAGTGGTTTGATAAGCAAGCTTAACACTCGAAAGCTTATCTAGTGGGGCCGTATTAGATTAGTTCAGCCCCAACCTTAATGAAATATCACCATCATCAAGTACGCCATCTTCATGAAACCCAAACGCACGATAAAGCTTACCTGCCTGCTGATTGGTTGGCTTGTACATCGTAAGTAGGGTTTTACCGCCAAGTCGCTTCACCTCTTCAACAAGTAAGCTTAGTACTCGCTTGCCATAGCCTTTGTTCTGATGATCTTTGTCGATCATAAAACGAAATAGCCAGTAAATGGAGTAATCGAGTGGTTCATCTTCATGGCAAAAAGCAAGCAAACCGATCACCGTCTCTCGCTCATAAATCACTTTCAGCCGGTAGTCGGTTTCAAAGCGTGATTGAGCAATCGTAATCGCGTTGGAGGCAAGATTTTCTTCTTGTTCTGGATGCAGATTGAGACGAATACAGTCTAGGTAGTTTTCTTTGGTGAGTTCTCTTAGTGAGATCATAAATACGAGATTCCTTCTTCCTTAAAGCAAAAGAAGTAAAGCTTACTATTCAGTAAGATAGCAAATGAGATAACTAATGGTGGGGCAAAGCTGTGAGGGAGTTCATAGACCGGCGGCGGCAAAGAAGCCGCCAAGCTATTAGTATTTAATTCGAGATGGTGTATACCGCGAGGCTAGCACTTATCGCATGAAGAACCGTTTTGGTTGCAATCTGTCATACGACCTTGCTTGTCGAATGAGAAGCTACAACATTCTTCAAACAGCTTTTTCAATTCTACACGTCCTTTTTGTACGCGTGATTTGAGAGTCGAGTAACTGATGCCTTGTTGTTCTGCTAGCTTCTTCTGACTCATGCCTTCGAGCTCAATAGAAGCGAGCAGTTGCGATTGCTCTTCTGGTAGCGCCTGCACAAACGGCGCAATGCACTTCGAGAGTTCTTGTTTAAGGCTCGCTTCTTGTTCTTCAAACCAAAGATCGTCAGCGACGAGATCATTATCACGCTGATTTCGCGCACGTTTACGGTAGAAATCGATGATGGCGTTATTGGCGATTTGGAATAGCCATGATTTCACGCTTGATACGTCGCGAATGTCCCCAAGATTCTGATACGTCTTGAGTAAGATCTCTTGTTTTAAGTCGTCTATGTCGTCTTCATTACTGACTTTAGAGCGTAAGAAAGCATGAATAGCGTGTTCGTATTCGCTCCAAATCGATTCAAGGTTAGCAGTTTTCATTGATGCAACACTCGTCGCGTAGGAAGCCAATCACCGTATCTAAGCATTCATACTCAGCGACACAATACAAAGTGCGACCTTCACGGCGCTGACTGATTAAGCCTGCTGAGGCAAGGCTCGAGATGTGATGAGAAAGGGTAGAGGCTGGAATGCCGAGTTTATCTTGTACGCCACCAACTGCGATACCTTCGTAGCCCGCTTTAACCACCTCTTTATAGATACATAAACGAGTAGGGTGTCCTAGCTCTTTGAGCGCTTTTGCTACAGCTTCGAGTTCCATACTGACCTCTTGGAATGACAGATGATAAATACATTTCGATGATAGTGAAAGTGTGGATGAATAGCAAACAAGAAAATTTCAATAGTTAATTTGTTGATAAATAAGAATTAAAATTATATTTCGATATTTATCGAAATATAATGGTTGACGCATTGTTTTTTAATTCTATAATTCGAGAAAAATAGAAATGAAGAGTTCAGCTTCATTAGGAAATTTACAGTTACTGATGTGACATCAGTAGGAGAATCAATATGAATCCAGAAATCATGACTATGGCTAAGGAAGCGCTTGATATGTTTGCGTTTCTAGCAACCGAACTTATCATCCTATTCCTAGCGATTAGCTACATTGTGGGTGTGTTGCAAGATTTTCTAACGCCAGAAAAAATTCAATCGATCCTGAGCTCGAAAAAGGGTAAAGGCTACTTCATTGCTGCGCTATTAGGTTCGATTACGCCTTTCTGTTCGTGTTCGACGATTCCTTTCTTGAAAGGTCTATTGCGTGCAAGAGCAGGTTTCGGACCTATGATGGTGTTCTTATTTGCAAGTCCACTGCTTAACCCAGTGATCATTGGCTTGTTTGTGGTGACCTTTGGTTGGAAAGTCGCGGTATTCTACTTTGCTATCGCAATGACGGTGTCTGTGGTTGCGGGCTATGTACTAGAAAAGCTGGGCTTTGAACGTTACGTAAAACCAGAAGCGTACGAAGCAGCAGGCACCTCTTCATGTGGTACATCTTGCGGTGATTCAAGCAAGAAAAAAGAACAAGCGAAACCAGTATCAAGCTGCACTACCAGTGCCTGTGGCGAATCTGCACCAGTTGCAGCAAAAACATCTTGTTGTGGTGATAGCGAACCAAAAGCAGAGCCTAAAGTGGAAGTGTCTTGCTGTTCATCAGACGGTACTGCAACAGCAACAATCGTGGAAGAAAAAGAACCTAGCCGCTGGGTACGTATTTGGCACTCAACTTGGAAAGACTTTAAACAAGTGTTCCCTTACCTGATGATGGGTATTGCGATTGGTTCATTCATTTACGGCTTCATCCCAACGGATCTTATTGCGGAGTACGCAGGTGAAGCGAAGTGGTACGCGATTCCAGTAGCAGCAATTATTGGTATTCCATTGTACATCCGTGCAGAGGCCGTAATTCCACTAAGCGCAGCACTAGTACAAAAAGGTATGGCACTGGGTTCAGTAATGGCTCTTATCATTGGTAGCGCAGGTGCAAGTCTTACAGAAGTGATTTTGTTGAAATCAATCTTTAAGAACCAAATGATTGCAGCCTTCCTATTCGTTATCTTAACGATGGCAATGGGCGCAGGTTACCTATACACCTTCATCTTTGCTTAATGTAATTAAGTAAACTGAAAAACAAAAATCCCCAAGTTTCGGCTTGGGGGTTTTTATTCTGAAAGACTTAAAGCTTATCGCTCGCCAAGCACTTCAAATTCATCGTAAGTGAGGCGAGATAGGCCATCTTCTTGAATTTCCCACAACTCTTTGTGCACGACACCAAACGCCTTGTTCATCGTCCAATCTGACGTAAGAATGTAGCCATTTTCGCTGTCTTTTTCCCACTTAGTGTTGGTGTAGTCCACGCTGTTAAAACCTTGGTCCATGATGTTTTGCCAGAATGCTTGGATCGCTCCACGTCCCTCAAAGGTGCCAAATGGTTTTGCAATCATAACCGCATCTTCAGCGTATTGTGCTGCACAGCCCGCAGCATCTTGATTGTTGAAAGCGATTTGCCATGCTGAAATGCCTGCTTGAGCGCGTTCTAAAACTGATTGAGTCATCCTGAATATCCTTTAATTGGTGTTTGTTTATGTAGCAATCATAGGGTTAGAATTGAGATAGAAAAACAAAGTAATAAGAATTGAATGTTCTGTAAAAAAGAACAATAAGGAAGGCGATGAATAAGCTGCGTTTAATGTCTCTATTCGTTCATATTGTTGAATGTGGGTCGATCTCCAAAGCTGCAGAAAAGTTGGAGCTTTCTAAGTCGGTATTGAGCTCTGCATTGAAGCAGCTAGAGCAAGAGCTAGATACGTGTTTGCTCAAACGCACAACGAGAAAGCAAGCATTAACCTCCGCTGGTGAACGTTTTTATCAGCAGTGTGCGCAAATGACAAAGCAAGCTGAAGCGGCATGGTTAGAAGCGGCAGAGTTGAAGCAAGTGCCTACGGGAAAACTAACCGTCACTGCGCCACATGCATTAATGCGTCCGATAGTGCTCCCTGCTTTAACGAGCGTTTTTTCTGATTACCCAGATGTGCATTTAAATCTAGTCAGTGATGATAAGCATGTGGATATTGTTCAGCAGGATATCGACCTCGCGGTGCGCGTAGGGGCATCTGGTGATTCGAACATAAAACAGCGTAAAGTGGGGCAGTTTTGTGATGTATTATGTCGGGCTAAAGAGACTCATGCTGACATTGAAGCCACTTCCTATATCGCTCAACACTGGCAGGTGGAGCCCATTGTTCATGCCTTTTCTTTGGATGAGAAAGAGCACCAAGTTCAATACTTAGTAAAGCATCGTGCAAATACTGTGTTTGATGTAGAGAGCCTTTTAGAAATGGGATTAGGTTTTGGGATCTTGCCTGACTTTATGTTGGCCTCGAACTCGCTTCTTGAACCTGTACCTCAAGCTAAAGCGTCAAAGGTGAATCCGATTTATGTGTTGCACCCATATCAAGCTCACGTGCCGATGGCGGTAACATTAGCGATAAAAGCAATTGAAGAGCGTATCGAAGAAGTGATTTCATGTAGAAACTAAGGGGCAGAGCGGAACAATAGGAGGAGTCCGAAATTAAAGTTGCTGCATTTTTATTCAGGATCAATCTTCATCATTATTTCACCCCGCGTTCAAACTCCCTCGTCTACACTGTTTGATGAGTTGGCAGTTGGCACACCAAGGAGGCAGCCATGATTGCAGTTCATCGAGAGTATTGTTTATCGAATAGCCCAGATTTACACGCCCATATTGAAGTCAATCCTGTAGGCAAATTGGAAGTAGAAATTGTCGAGCTTCAAGAGCACCATAGCACCGAATTTGATGACCTTTCTTTTGAAAGCAGTGGTGCTCAAACACGCATTTGTGGGAAGGAAGACACAGTTCCATGGCAGTTTACTCTTGCCAAAACCGATGCATTGGAGCTTTCTCATCTTGTGGATGAAGCAAATGAGGAATACGAGATGCTCATGAGTGATCTTATGTAGTTTCCCATTTTCTTGGGTGATAAAAAACCTCCCAGAGGGAGGTTTCAGAGTTTATTTAGGCACTTCTTTGCAAGGTTGCAGCTCTTGGACGTTGTCTTCGTTGAAGTCGTCGGCGTATCCCTTCGGTGGCGGTGTCCAACCGCGTTCTGAACGGGACAGTTTATCGTGACGATCTTTCTGCATCTCTTCAGCCATCCTCTCCTCAAGGTGAATAAACAGTTGACGGAAGTTGTTATCGTAACGTTCGCCCTCAGAGTCATCGGCCCACGCTTCGTAAAGCATGTCTGATTTACGATCCTCTACCCGCTTGTACGTTGTTTTTTGCTGCTCAACATAAAATGGGTGAATTCCAAGAGATTTCATTACGTGTCCACCCATCTCTAATGCAGAGTGGTACGTCTCGGATTCGATAATATCGGCTCCGGCTTGGCGGAGCAGGTAGCCATGGCCACGGTCAAACGCACGAGCGATTACTTTCACTTTTGGATAGGTGTGCTTAACGTATTTGACCAGTTCGACACTGGCTTCTTGGTTATCAATGGCAACCACAAGTGCGGCAGCGTGTTCGATTCCTGCAGTGTGTAACATGTCTGGGCGCATGGCATCACCAAAGTAAGCACGTGTACCTATTTGACGCATGTTATCTACTTGACTGGCTTGGTGATCTAGCACAACCGTCTGAACGCCATTAGACACCAATAGGCGATTGACGATCTGACCAAATCGGCCAATACCTGCGATGATGACCGTACCTTGTTCTTCAATCGTGTCGCTTTCGCGCTCGTTAGATTCACTCTCAAAGCGAGGAAGAATGACTTTGTCGAACAGGATGAATAATCCTGGCGTCAAGAACATTGAGATCGCAACAACCAATGCCAGTGTTTGTGAAAGCTCGAATGGAATCACGTGGTTTTGCACTGAGAAGCTCAGAAGTACAAAGCCAAATTCCCCCGCTTGCGCTAAGCTCAACGTAAACAACCATCGGTTGCTGCCTTTGATGCGGAAAATGAAAGCAAGAATAAACAGAATCGCCGCTTTCAGGATCATCACACCTAGCGTAAGAGCGATGATCAAACCAAAATCGCTGAACAGTACTGAGAAGTCGATGCCTGCGCCAACCGTTATAAAGAACAGACCCAGCAGCAAACCTTTGAATGGTTCAATGTTTGACTCCAATTCATGGCGGAATTCACTGTTCGCTAATACTACGCCTGCTAAGAAAGTACCTAGAGCAGGAGATAAACCCACTAGGCTCATCAAAGCAGCAATGCCGATCACCAGCATCAGTGCCGTTGCGGTAAAGATTTCACGCAGGCCAGAGCTTGCTACGTAGCGAAACAGTGGACGACTTAAGAAATGTCCGCCAACAACGACAATAGCAATAGAAGCCGTAATCACTATGCCGTAAGCCCAGCCAGGAAGTCCAGCAACCAAGCTGAGTTCTTCATGATGTTCTGCGGCTGCTTGAGCTGCCGATTGTGCTTGTTCTACCAACTCTGGCAGTGCCAACAGTGGAATAAACGCCAGCATTGGAATAACTGCGATATCTTGGAAAAGCAGTACCGAGAACGCGTTTTGACCACCTTCGGTTTTGGTTAATCCTTTTTCACTAAAGGTTTGCAGAACAATCGCAGTGGATGAAAGGGCAAAGATCAGACCGATAGCCAGTGCAATGGTCCATGGCTGACCAAAGTAAATTGCGATTGCCATAATTAGCGCAGTAGTACCACCAACTTGGAGGCCACCTAAGCCCATTAAGCGGTTACGCATCGCCCAAAGCATTTTTGGCTCAAGCTCTAAACCAACAAGAAATAACATCATCACGACGCCAAACTCGGCGAAGTGTTGAATAGTCGTGGTCTCTTCACCGACTAATCCAATGATTGGCCCAATAACCACACCAGCGATCAGGTACCCCAGTACCGAACCTAAACCTAAACGCTTTGCTAGAGGGACGGCTATAACGGCGGCAATAAGATAAACGAAGGCTTGTAAGAATATCCCTGTCATGACGCTTCCTTAATCAGTTGTGGGAGTGCGCTGTTGAGTTTGATGAGTGAAGCGGCAGCTTTGAGATCCAGCGTATCATTGACTAACGCACTAAGTAGCGTTTTGTAACGCTCTATATGCTGAACAATTCGGTTTTCTTCTTGCGCGGTACGAGAACCAAACAGCGCCAATGGTGCAATGTAATGCATCCCGGTGAGCGCAGACATCTGCTCGATAGGAGCAAGCAATTCTCGAATAGTGAAATGGTTGTAACCTTCTGCTTTATACGCTTCTTCTTTACCGCCTGCAGAGAGCACACAGAGTAGTGTTTTTCCTTGTAGTTCAGTTCCTTCCGAGCCATAAGCAAAACCGTACTCTAACACCAAATCTTGCCACTCTTTTAAGATGGCGGGTGTCGAGTACCAATACAAAGGAAACTGAAAAATCACCACATCGTGATCACGCAAACGCTGCTGTTCGCGGTCTATGTTGATATTGAAGTGCGGGTATTCAGCGTAGAGATCTACGCAAGTGACGCCTTCAACAGTGTTCGCAGCTTTAAAAAGAGGAGCGTTAACTTCTGAGCGATGCTGGGAAGGATGCGCAAAGAGAATGAGGACTTTTTTGTTTATCATAGGAACCCTTGCTATGCGTCTAAACTATTTTTGGTATAGGAATGAAAGACTTTTGATTGCTGTAACAAACTGTAACTTATAAATGAGGCCCTATCTACATTGGTGATTGAACAAACGGTAGGTAAGCTCATTATCAATACAGTCTAAATAATCAGCGCTATGTATAGGGGAATGTTATTGTTTAGGAGAGTGAGATTAGAGCATTAGCTTTCTTTGTTATTTTTCCGTCATGAAGACGTATCGATCGCAAATAATTGGTGTTTGCTGGTTGGAAAGTCGTCAAATCTGTTCGTATGCTGAATAATAACCCTAAGTTATCAACGATGTGAATTTATGGCAAAAGACCTCTTCTCCAACCTCGACCTCAATTTGCTAAGGACGTTTATCATTCTCCATCAAGAACGAAATATGCGCCGTGCGTCTGAGCGTTTATTTGTTTCCCAACCTGCTGTGAGTAAAGCACTACAGAGACTGCGGGATCATTTTGACGATGAGCTATTTGTTAAAACTCATCACGGTTTGAGAGCGACTGAATATGCTAACGAATTAGCTGAAAGCCTTGCACCGTTACTCGATGAAATATCCATTACACTCAATGGCTCTAAAGATTTTAATCCATTGGAGATGAATGGGACGATTAAGCTCGCCTTAGCACCATTTATCCTTAGCTCGTATGCAAGCGAAATCTTCCAAGCAATCAGACAAGCGGCACCTAACGTTCAAGTACATTTGCTTAACTGGTCTCGCTCTACCATGGATGAGATCATTAAGGACGAAGTACTCCTTGGTGTAAATTATGAAATCAACCATGCCCCCAAAGAGCTCTTGACGAAAGAGATCGTTAAAGATGCATTTTGTGCTTACGTTCGAAAAGACCATCCTCTGAAAGGTAACTGCCTGAGAGTTTCTGATTGCCAACATCTTGAGTTTGCGACGGTTATCGCTGCCGACTGGAACTCCAATATTTCTTTTTCAGAAAAAATTATGAAGATCAAAGGGGTAGAGCCTAAAATCGCGTTTCGTTCAGAGCTGCCGTCAGCAATTATTGATGTGGTAGCGAATTCAGATATGGTGTTTCCAGCATCAAAAACCGTGAATGTCGATAAGCTGTATAAACTCCGTAGGCTTGATATTGAGCTGGAAGGCATGGTGGTCGAGCCATCATTACTTGCTTATTACCATCATAAGAATCGACGCAATGAAATGGTGCATTGGTTGAGGAACCTAGTGACGAACATTATTGTCGGGCATCTTGACCTTGCAACCGAACAATAATAACCATCAGTTATCAAGCTAACTACCATTGTTTATTAATAACCCGCCGTTAAGTGCAGGTTTCTTTTAAGCGATTAGAGACAAAAAACGCTGTTCAATATACTTCTCTTCATCGGGCAGGGAGTCCACTGAATCTGCAAGAGGCAGCCCTGAATTTCGACAAATTAAGAGAGTAAATCATGAAAGTTAAATTACTAAGTGCCGTTATCGCAGCATCTTTTCTAGCCGGCTGTTCATCATCAGGTTCTTCGGACTCCCCAAGTGAGCCAGCAGGTGTTGCTTCTGTTCAAACCTTTGAAGGTGAGCATTTCGATGGTATGGCAATTCAAGGTGACAACGGCGAGTACAACACAGTAGCTATTCGCGGTGTAGAAGGTAATACCATATTTAATGTTGGCGGTGAGCTTTACTTTACAGATGGTGATGTTGTGAAAGACGCTTCAGGTAATGTGGTTGGTAATATAGAAGTACGCAACAATGAATTGGTGTTTGTGAATGACAAAGGCTTCGTCCACTTGAGCGTAGAAGATGGTCGATTAGTTGTGGATGAAGTGAAGCTAAATCCTGTACATCCAATTGAACCAGTGCCAGAACATCCAATTGCCGGTGTTCCATCAAATCCAATCGAGCCAGTACCTGAGCATCCAATAGAAGGTGGACCAGTAAACCCGATTGAACCAGTGCCAGAGCATCCGATTGCTGGTGGACCAGTAAATCCGATTGAGCCAGTGTCAGAGCATCCGATTGCTGGTGGACCAGTAAATCCGATTGAACCAGTGCCAGAGCATCCAATTGTAGGCGGACCGGTAAATCCGATTGAAGGAAATCCAGAGAACCCAATTGAAGGTCCTGTAAATCTTCCTGAAAATGGCCTAACAAAAGAGCAACGCGCAGAGTTGAAACAAAAAGTACAGTCTCTGTCACAAGAGCAGCGTCAGCAAATAAAAAGAGCGATTCGTGACCGCGCCGAGCGTTCGTAAGCCTATCGCATAAGGGTAATTAGCAAGGAGCTGCTTGATTCAAGTGGCTCCTTTTTTATTTCATATCTTTTTTAATAGGTTGTCCCAATGAGTAAACCGTTGACATTGCTTTGCGTGCTCTTTGCTGTCCCTTGTTTTTCCGCTGACCATAGGATGCCAGAGTTTGGATTGGATGTTTCCAATACAGATGATGAATGGATTGTCACGGCCAGCGGTTATTTACAAGCTACCGAAGAGTGGAATATCTCAGCTGAAATTGACTCCACAGGCTACCTAGAACTGGGAACTGGCTACGGTGTCATGCTCGGACAGTTCTATACCGAGGCTTTTGTGAGTTATGGACGTGCCGATTTATTTGATGTGTATGACGCTGGTGTATTTACAGGAACGGCTTTAGGTGACGATTGGATGGTTTTCGCCAATAGTTCTCATGAATGGAGAAAAAACGTTCTCGGTAAGTCATTCCCTGCATTCGAAAATACCACAAGAGAATGGAAAAATACGATTGGAGCAAGTTATACGCCAATTGATTTTATCAGTTTTGGCTATGCTTATAACTACGATAAAAAGTTGACAGAAGGAGGTCATCGCACAAACCACGAAGTGAGAGTCACGCTAAAACCGAAATGGGTAGAGCCGTATGTGAAGTACACATTTGGTGAACATAGAGTCTCGTCGGGGTCGACTAAGGTCAGTGAAGAAAACAGCGTTGAGCTAGGGATTAACTTTAACTTTTAAGGTGAAGGTATGAACATACAATCAACCATTATTGAATATGCAGTGGCGATAATAGGGTTACTTTTGACAGGAATAACCCTCTAAGCAGGGTGCTCAGAGGGTTAACACATTAACGATTGATGTTGTAGCGAGCCATCGCGGCTTCTTCAGTCGTTACGACTGTTTTACCAATCGGAGCAAGAGAGATAACCGCAAGTTTTAGGTGTTGAAGTGCAAACGGAATACCGATAATCGTCACGAAGCATGCCACTGCAGAAAGCACATGACCGATTGCTAACCAGATACCTGCAAACACGAACCAAATTACGTTACCAATGACGCCTAGCGGGCTGGTACCGATGTCCATTTCATTGGTTAATTCGTCTCTTGAAACGGCTTCTTTACCGAATGGGAAGAACGAGAAGTTACCCATTACAAAACATGCACGTCCCCATGGAATACCGATGATGCTGATGAATGCCAATAGTCCGAAGAACCACCATAGCAAACCCATGAATACGCCACCGAATACAAACCAGATGATGTTGCCGAGAGTTCTCATTTAAAAACCTTTTTGATTTATAGCTTTCGTTAAGTATGTCACACAAATCTTAACAGAAGATGAATGGGCTCATTCTATCTTAAATAAGCAATCATTGATGAGAATACCAAGTCCATTGAGGGAAAGCAGACGAATTGTTGATGGGGAAAGAGAAAAGGCTCTCGACGGTAAGCGTTGAGAGCCTCTCAGATTATGCGGTAGCCAAGTTCAAGCGCGGCACAGGCTTGTCATTGATAGGTAGGTGAATCAGCGCCGCGATAAACGCTAACACAACCGTTGACCACCAGATTGGATCGTATGAACCGTAGTAATCATAAATACGACCACCAACCCAAGCGCCTAAGAAGCTGCCCACTTGATGGGTGAAGAACACTAATCCGTACAAGGTAGAAAGGTAACGAGCACCAAAGATCTGACGAACTAAGCCAGAAGTCAGTGGTACGGTGCCTAACCAACAAAAGCCGATCGCACCACCAAAGATAGCAGCGGTGTGCTCGGTGACAGGTAGCGTAACAAAAGCACCAATCACCACTGTGCGCATCAAATACAGCGCAGACATAACATAACGTTTGTTAAAGCGATCTGCCATTACCCCCCAGAAGTACGAACCGAAGATATTGAAAATGCCGACATACGCTAGCGCCATCGCTGCCGTTGATGCGGGTAAATCTTTGTCGGCTAAGTAACTCGGCAGGTGAGTCGCAATGAACATTACGTGAAAGCCACAGACAAAGAAGCCAGCGTGGATTAGCCAATAGCCTTTGTGAGAGAAAGCTTCTGCTAATGCTTCTTTTAGAGTTTGTGTGTCTTCTTGCGCATTTGCAGTGTTACTCATTTGTGGCTTCGCCGTTTTCATGAACAACGCAAACATCACCATAAAACTACACAGCACAGCAAACGCTTGAAGAGCACCTTGCCAGCCAAAATCACTCAGTAGCGCTTGGGCTCCAGGGATCATGGCGAACATACCGAATGATCCTGCTGCTGTCGTCAAACCAAATGCTTTTGCTGCGTGTTGTGCTGGAACAACTTTCGCCACAGCACCGAGAACGATCACATAGCTAGTCGCGCTTAAGCCAAAACCGACCAAAACGCCAAGTGATAGATACATCATGGTTGGCTCAACAGCGATGGAAGTCAGGTATAGACCTAAAGCGTAAGAAATGGCACCTAAAATAATGATACGCTTTGCACCCCAACGGTCTGAAGCCATACCAACAAACGGCTGAAATACGCCAAACAACAAGTTTTGCAATGCAATAGCAAAGCTGAAGAACTCGCGACCAGTATGGAAGTAGTCAGAAATTGGCATCATGAAAATGCCGAATGATTGTCTGATCCCTAGACAAATAATCAAAATCCCTATTCCAAGCCAAACAAGAATTGGAAATCGGAAAATACTCATAGTTTGCTCTTATTAATGATGGTGATGATGAGAATGATCATGATGCGCGCCGTCACCTGTGGTTTGGTGACAGCCACTATTAATGGCTTGCTCTGCCAATATCTCCAACAACCTAGGAGAGTTATGGACGATGATTAAAGACAGTCCTAACATGACGGACATTCTCAGCATCTGAGCGAAAATGGATTGAGAAAAAAGCATGCATTGTGCGCTCAAGTAGAAAAATGAGCGCGAAGTGTAGAGATAAGTCTTAAATGACACAAATGATAAAAAGTGAAGTAATGTATGCGTTTCATGCATGCGTCTGACTGTTAAACAGGTCAACATAAAAAGCGGCTGGTTTTATTATTAACCGTGAATCACTTGTTCAATATGCTGACAAATCGCTTCTGCAAGCTGGTGGCTAGCAATATTGCGCTGGATAACCTCGGGAGCGATTTTTCCTGACTGAATGACTTCAAACCAATCCAATAACATGGCGTGGAAACCTTTACTGGTCAGCATTGGCGTCCAATCTTTTAAGCTCAATTTCTGCTCCTGATTGTCTTGCCACAGTTTCCCTTCAACAAACGAATCAAACTCCATCGCTTTGTTTGAATAGCACGCTTGGACACGCTCTGTGGTGATACCAAAATGGCGGTTCATTGATGCATGTAGTAGCGTCTCATCGTGTTGCCATTGAATATCGAGACGAGCCAATTGGTCTCCATCCATTTGGTGAGTGATGTAAGCGTCCTTCAGATCTACTTTGGCAGTGATGTTCACACTATCGAGAGGGTGGATAAAGTCATCGAAAATGAAGGTACGAATATCCCCCGGCAATTGATGACGGTTTTTCTCCCAACGTAGTGATTTTAAGCCCGATAGTTCGCCTTGCTGTACGCCCTGCATATGCTGGTTGTAAAGCGGAATGTGACGGCGATTGAAACCAACATACAGAGGCTGTTTCACGCGCTCAGCAATACCGTAGAGTTTCTCTACTTCAGCAGCGCTATCTGCCAAAGGCTTGTCGACAAAAGTAGGGATACCTTGTTCCAAAAAGAAAGCGGCAATTTGAGGGTGAACGCTAGTAGCAGCGTGAATCATGACCGCATCTACGCCCATGCCAACCAGTTGCTGATAGTCTTGGCAGGTTTCTGTGATTCGATACTGTTGAGCAAGTGCGTTGAGTGCGTTTGCATTGCGGGTACAAAATACCAGCTCAACATTTGGAATTTGAGTGATAACAGGAAGGTAAGCTTTTTGAGCAATGTCGCCCAAGCCAATGATGCCAATTTTCATTTGGTTCTTCTTCGTTTGTTAGCGGGCTAAACATTATATACCCAAGTGACCCCAAAATATGGGACTCAGAATGAGTCACTGATTCAAGTTTGAGGAATACGATGCCGTGGAATAGGGGGCTGTTTCCAAGGTGTTTTTGCGGGACCAAACAGATCTAGGTTACTTAGGTATAGCTGAACCCGCTAAGAATTCTCGGTGTAAGGTGTCACAAAAAAGCCTGACTCATTGAATGGGTCAGGCTTTTACTGTCTTATCTTGAATTAAGAGTCTCGACAGGTTTTAAAAATATCTAATTTACCATCGTACGCATTGGTTTTGATATCCATAATGCCTAAAAGTGAGTGGAAGACATTATCGTGTGAGTGCGTTGCAGTTTGCTGCGCTTCTTGTTGCAAGCAATCGCTATTGATGTGTTTGGCTTGCTTAAAGCCTGGAGACATCCAAAGTACCATAGGTACGCGCTTTTGGAAGTCAGGCGCCAAGCCATAAGGCATACCATGTAAGAACAAACCATTTTCACCCAAAGATTCGCCATGGTCCGAGACATAAATCATCGCCGTATTGTATTTGTCTTCAAGTGACTTTAACTTGGCGATAGTTTGAGACAGCACGAAGTCTGTGTAGCGAATAGTGTTGTCATAGGTGTTAACGATCTGATCAACACTACAGTTTTCGATATCTGCACGTGGGCAATCAGGTTGGAAAAATGCTTTATCTTTAGGGTAGCGCTGGAAGTAGGTTGGTCCGTGACTACCAATAAGATGCATTGCGACCACTCGGTTACCTTTCATACCTGAGATCTGATCATCTAAGTTGTTCAGCAAGGCCATATCATAGCAAGTGCTGCCATTGCACAATTTGTTTTTCTGGCTTCTGTCTACTTCTATTTTTGTGATGTTGTGGGCAACACTTTTGTCGCCACCATCATTTTCTTTCCACAGTAAATCGATACCTGCACGTTGCATAATATCCAAAGCATTGTCTTGGTTATCTGCACGGCTACGGTCAAAGTCGCTTCGGGTCAGTTGAGAGAACATACAAGGGACAGATACCGCCGTTGCAGTACCACATGAGGCAACGTCTTTGAATGACACAACATCCAACTTGCTGGTATATGGGTTAGTTTCGCGATCATAACCATTTAACTGATAGTTTTGTGTGCGAGCGGTTTCACCAACAACAAAGACAAGTAAGGTAGGCTTGGTTTCTGCCTGTTGTAGAGCTGTTGGTGATTGCTTGGCATCAAGTCCAATTTCTCGGTAGGGCTCAGGAGTAGTAAGGTATTTCGCTTTTACGTAGCTTGAAATACTATAGACGTATTGGGTCGGGATGATGACTTTTTTCAAATAGCTGTTGTTTCGACCTACCGAAGCATAGTCTTGATAGTAGAGCCCCGCGATAGCTGCAATAACTGCCAGAGAGGCTAACATCGATACGACTTTAGTTAAAACGAAGCGGAGCCACTGCCCACTAAGAGGTTGTAGCTTAACTTTGAATACCAAAATTGCTGGAATTACGCCCATCAACAAAGTCCAGATAACTGAATACGCACTCAGGTATGAGCTCGCTTCACTGGTGTCCGTTTCAACGATGTTCGTGATCATGTCGGTGTCAAATAACGTACCGTAGTTATAACTTGCATAGCTAACCATGCTAGAGACAACCAAAAGTACGTTGAAAAATGGTTTGCTCAGCCAAGGCCAGCTGAACAAATTAAACAAAAAGTTTAATGCGGCGAAGAAGAAAATTGGAATAGTAATGATGAAGCCGATTTTGACCTCATCCAAACCAGAGAGAATGTGTGTAAGTTCCTTGTAAATGGGAATGTTCACTACAAGAGCAAAGTACAATGCGAGAAATAACGTAAAGGTAACGTAAGAGATACCTTTGTATGGAAATGTAATTTTCTTCATAATTTTATGGTACTAATCTGGTACTACAGCAAGATCGAAGCCCAAACAAAAAGAGCAAGAAAAAGCGCAACAAAGACTGCTGCGGAGCCAATGTCTTTGGCTCGACCACTAAGTTCATGCCAATCATCGCTGACACGATCGACTACCGCTTCTATGGCGGAGTTTATGAGTTCGACAATCACAACCAGTAATAGGCTGCAAATCATCATGATGCGTTCTAAGTTCGTCACGGGAAGCAAAAGTGTGCAGAGAGACAGAACTAGTGTTAACACGAGTTCTTGTCTGAAAGCGGCTTCGTGAATCCACGCGGCTTTCAATCCTTGAAGTGAATAACCGGTTGCGTCCACGACCCGGCGTATACCTGTTTTACCTGGTTTCAAATTATTGCCTATTATTGCGTTCACAAAGAGGGGGGAGGAGAAGCTTCCCTCGAATAAAAGGCATCAAATTGCAATTTAGAAAATAAATGATTGAGCGTGAAATATTTGTGAAATTTACAACTTCAATCTAGCGTTGAGTGCAATTGATGCGTGTTTATAAATTAAGATTCTAGGTCGTAAACGGTGTAGCCTTTATTGGCAAGGCACTTGCGAAGTACTAGAGATTGGGTTTTTGTTGAGTCATTTGCTCCGCCCAGTGCACCCGCACCTGCGCCAACAGCCCCACCTGCTGCTGCGCCTACGACAGCGCCACCCACTCCGTCTTCAAGTACGCCAGCGACAGCACCGATCAGTGCACCCGTGACGGCACCATTTTGAGCTTCTGCCTTTGCAGCTTCACTTTTGTCTACTTTTTCTGCGTAGCTTTGGCAGTATTTAAAATCTTGTTCATATTGGGCTTGATCGACATTAGTCATATCAACAACAGGTTGCTGGTTGTATGCACAAGCAACAAGGTTTGATGAAAGAGCGATTAGAAGAAGTGGTCTATACATTTTAGTGAACCATTATTACGATGAATTAATGGAGTAAATGTACACTGTTTTATTTTTTTGCTCTGTCTTGTGATTGTATTGAAGTGTCGTCTTTTGTAATGAAGATCGAAGGTTTGCGGATTAGTCTATTTTGGAAAGCAAATCGTGAAACACGCACCGCCCAGTGGACTTTGAGAGACGGAGACTTCTCCTTGCTGCAATTCGATGATCTGCTTTACGATCGCAAGGCCGAGCCCGAAGCCACTGGTGCTTTTATTACGTGATTTATCGGCACTATAAAAAGCATCGAACAAATGAGGCCAATCTTTTTCTTCTATCCCGCAACCGTCATCATGGATTTGTATACAATGATGTTCTGATGTCTCGATCAGGTTCAATACGATGAGACTATTGGCATAACGCATAGCGTTTCGAAGTAGGTTATCTAATGCGCGAGATAGAAGTTTTGGATCGGCTGAGATCACGGTGTCTTGGGTATCTGTATCATCGATTTCAATAGATATGTTTGTGTCCCGCTGCCACTTTGGCAATCGGGATTGAAGAAAGCTAACCAGTGTTATGGGGGAGGTTTGAATTTCTGCGTTAGGTCTCTCCATCTTGGCGTAGTACAGGAGTTCTTCGACCATGTCTTCCATGTCATCAATATCTTCAACGATGCTATTGACGTATTTTTTTTGTTCTTCAGTGAGAGAGGCGTCGGCAAGTAAGTCAGCTTGCCATTGAAGTCGAAATATCGGAGTACGAAGTTCGTGTGCGACGGCATTGGTGAGCATTTTATTACTGGTGATCAGTCGAGATACTTTCTCTGCCATGTCGTTAAAGCTTTGGTTAAGCGTTCCCACTGACTTGGCACTTGATGTGTCAGCGCGAGCATTGAAATCTCCGGATGCGAACTCTACGGTGACTTTTTCTAATGCGCGGACACGGCGGTTTAAAAACCAAATGAGAAGAACACAGTACAGCGCAAAGCCACCAAGAAAGAACAACCAAACGATATTGTCGTCAAAATTAATTGCTTGGATAATGGGGCTGTTAGGGTTTTCACTGAATTTAAATACGGGAGAGCCAGGTTCAAATCGAAACCACAAGTCTCGTTCATCATCGAATGCGGTATTGATTGATGGGTTGTGATCAAACGCTTGCTGAATTTCTTGAGGAAGGTGAGTCTTTTCTTCCGCAATCAATAACATATGGCTTGATTTAGCAAACTTTTCCAATTGCTGTACCGTGTAGGCTTCTCCCTTTTCTTGATACACAGGGTAAATAAACTCATGGAAAGCTTGCGCTTGATGTTCTTCGAGCAAGTAATCGTAATCAGTACTGAGTTGATAAACGATGACTTCATACCCAACTAAACTTGCGAAGAATAGAACAATGAGGCCGATTAAGCTCTCCAAGTAAATTCGTTTCATTACGCATTCCACGCGTCAGGCATGAAAAGGTATCCTTTTCCACGAACGGTAATAATTTTTTGTGGTGGGGTAGTACTGTCACCAAGTTTTTTCCGTAGAGTTACGATGCGGTTGTCGATTGTACGATCAGTTCCATCGTACTCGATGCCACGAAGTGTTTTAGTGAGCCACTCGCGAGAAAGGGTTTGTTCAGGACGGGTTGCGAGTACCCAAAGAAGATCAAATTCACCATCGGTAAGTGCTATTGGCTCTTTGTTAAGGGCACATGCCTTGCGTAAGCGATTCAAGCACAATACGCCGACTTCAACGCTGATATCGGATTCGATTCCGGAAAGCTCTTTCCTACGTAACAACATTCGAATACGAGCAAGCAGTACACGAGGTTTGATTGGTTTTGTGACGAAATCATCAGCCCCAATTTCTAATGCGGCAACGTGGTCAAAGTCATCATCGCTTGCTGTAAGCATTAAGATCTTACCTTTGTAGCAATCGCGAACTTGTCGACAAACGCTCAAACCATCTTGTCCAGGAAGCATTAGGTCAAGTAGCACCAGATCGGGTTGGCCCTCGATAATAGCCTCAGGCGCATCTGTACCATTATCTATACCGCTCACTTCAAACCCTTGCTGGCTGAAGTACTCACTTAGCATTGTCTGTAGCTTTGGATCATCTTCGACGATGATGAGAGATGGCTTTGAATCTTGTGTGTTCATAGTTGTGATGCTGTAGGTATGAGTTATTTCTGAAACTTAAACAAATTTGCGGATTATTTCAATAAACAGAATTCGTTATGCTCTATTTATAAACCATACTGATTGGATTTACGGAAAAGACACAATCGATTAGTAATACGCTCCCGAAGGGCCCTATTTTCTAATAGTAGTGGTCTTGGTTCAAATGCTTCGTTAACAATTTTCGATGGAGAACCACTAGGTATTCAAATTGTTGCCTTGCCTTCAAACCAAGTCATTCTCGCTGAACTAAGCACCTCAAGGTTAATTACAAGTATATCGCTTAAAACCTATTAACTTACAAACGCTTACACCTTAATCAAACCATTATGGAATAATGAACGTCATTGGTTTTCCCGACAGGATGAAGAGGAGTATGTCATGGGCAATAGAGGCTTTACCTTACTTGAGTTGGTAGTGGTCGTCGTCGTTTTAGCTCTTGTATCAATTGCCACGACACCTCGTATTTTGGGCTTATTCAGTGATAGCAGAGTTGCGAAGCTGAGAGAAATTGAAGCCATCATGAAAACAGGCTCTGATATTGTCTTCACCAAAGCTGTTGTGGAAGGAGTGCAAGGGCAGTGTTACACCTACATTGATGATATTTATACTTGCAATGGTTATCCGACAGCTCACAAAGATAACATTTTGCGTAGCTTTACAATCGATGAAGGGCAGGTTTATATCACTAATAAAGGCAGCGATGCTGGTGGGCGGGAAGCATTTATCGGCTTCACCCAAGATAAAGTGTGGTATAAGAAATGTTATGTTTATTATAAAGATGCGGTTTCTGGCGGTAGTGTGACGATTGATTCTTTTACCGAAGAGTGCTGATTACCAAAGATAAAAAGCGACGTTGAAGTCGCCTTTTTCCTATTGAACCGTATTGAAACCTTAGTATTTAAGGCTGTTGCTTAGTGGGTGCTAACGCAATTTCACGGATACAAACATTTTGTGGTTGTTGGTAAGCAAATACAACTGCACGAGCAATGTCATCAGCAGCAAGAACGCCACCCATGTCTTCTTTCCACGCACCGTAGCCATCTTTGATTTCTTGTGATGTGGTGTGAGACAGCAGCTCAGTTTCTACCGCGCCTGGTGCAATCGTAGTAACACGAACGTTTGATGCTGCAACTTCTTCACGAACGTTTTCAGAAATAGCGTGAACCGCAAACTTAGTACCACAATACGCCGCGTGATCTGGGAAAGTTTTCTTACCTGCGATCGAGCTGATGTTAATGATAGTACCGCTGTTACGCGATTTCATTGGTGCTAACACTGACTGCATGCCGTTTAGCAGACCCAAAACGTTAACATCAAACATGCGTTTCCATTCCGATGCATCTTGAGTATCGATTTGACCAAGTAGCATCACACCTGCGTTGTTTACTAGCGCATCTGCTGGGCCAAACTGTTCTTCTGCTTTAGCGATCGCTGCTTCAAATGAAGCTTTGTCTGTTACGTCAACTTTTTCACATAGTGTGTTTGGCAGGTTTAGCGCTTCCAAACGTTCCACACGACGAGCAAGAAGAAGAAGTGGATGGCCCTCATCACTTAGACGGCGTGCAATCGCTTCACCAATACCAGAACTTGCACCTGTGATTACAATCAGTTTTTTCATCTTTTGTTTCCTCAGTATTTTTGTTTGAGAGCAGCTTTTGTTTGAGAGCATCTGTCTCGCTGCGATGTGGTTATATTAAGGAAATGACTTTTGTTGATATATATTACTTTAGGTAAAACACTGTTGTTATATGGCAACAATTGATGGTAAGCTAATGAAAATTAAGCACTAAAAAAGGCGCATCTAATGCGCCTTAGTTTTTCGACAATGTTACTGCTTATGCTGGTTGCTGTTGGGTACAGACGACGCTGTTATCGCTACCAAAGCCATTAGGTACGTAAGCGTCTGCTTGTGGGTCATTATCCCACTCAGCTTCGTTGAATAGGTAACGGAACTGGATGTTTTGTTCCTTCGGCAAGCGCGTTTTAAATTTAAATTGTCCACTTTTTTTCACAAGCTTCATTGGTTCTGGTTGCCAGTTGTTAAAATCGCCTGCAATTTGAATCGATTCCCACTGGTTTTTGTCTAGCTCGAAAGTGACTTCGACTTCATCTTTAGTTTTAAAAAATCTCTTTTTAAGCATTAATCTTTCCTTGTTTGTACAAAAACTGATCTAACTATTACTCGTGTTTCATAGTGATTTCAAGCTTTATTCGAATTGCAGTCGGTATAGATTGTCGGAATTCTCTGGTTTGTGAAGGAGTTAGTCTGCTTCTCCCTTGTACGAATAGGTGGATTCTGTATTATGAACACTCGCCATATGTTGAAGAAGTTATATGCTGAGTTTCAATCGTACATTTTTCACGATAATGTTTTGTCTATTAGCTATGTTGCTAACGGGCATAGCGTCAAGTGTGCGTGCGGCAACTGCGTTGACTGAAGAGAGCTTAAGTCACGATCGAGCCATTGAGCTTCATCAACAGCTGGGTGTTGATTCTATTGAGTCTCACCCTAATGATCTTTTGGCATCGAAAGGGCACCAACCACATACGAGCTGTAGTTCTTCTTGTATCGTAAAAATCCCAACTAACGTATTGCAAGATGATGTCATCTTGTTACCACATAGCCTTGCACTGATCGCTAAATCACCCACACCAAAAGTGGTAACAGTGGTTTATAAGCCTTATCGGCCTCCAATAGTTTGATTCCCATTCATCCGAACCAGCTTTGCTGGAATTATTACTCGTAAATTAATGAATAAGGCACTCGTGTGCCAAAAGGAATCAAACATGAAAAAGCTATTTGCGCTATGCAGCACCCTATTACTGGCATTCACAGCCCATGCAGCTCAATTTGAAGAAGGTAAGCACTACAAAGTGCTAGATGTTGAAAAAGCAACGAAACCAACGGTGACGGAGTTTTTTTCATTTTATTGTCCACACTGTTACAAATTTGAGGCTGTGATCGACAATTTAAAACCAGCACTACCAAAAGACGCAAGTTTCGAAAAAGTTCACGTGGCATTTATGGGCAGTGATATGGCCATTCCAATGGCTAAGTCTTACGCCACGATGGTGTCACTAGGCGTAGAGAAAACAATGGTTCCTGCGATGTTTGCTCAAATTCATCAAGAGCGCAAAGCACCTAAGGATGAAGCAGAGTTGAAGCAGATCTTTGTGGATAATGGTGTCGATGCTAAAAAGTTCGATGCGGCTTACAACAGCTTCGCAGTTAACTCAATGCAGAAAGGTTTCGATAAGCAGTTCAAGCAAAGTACGCTAACTGGCGTTCCTGGTGTACTTGTAAACAATAAATACATTGTGCTGCCAAATGAGATCCGCAGTTACGATGAGTACAACGACTTAGTAATGTATCTATTGACTCTATAATTGACGAGACAAAAAAGGCGACCTCAATGGTCGCCTTACTTTTAACGGACTGCACTCGCACAAACCGTTGTTGGAACGCTAGTCATAAATATGGCATGTGGATAGAACAAGCTTGCTGCCGTTACGACAGCACTACATGGTTGAGTAACCGTTGTTTTTACGACGTTTGTCAGTACTTTGCTCGTTACGCCTACGGTATTTACCGCGGCCTGCTGTGCTTGATAGGAAACACAACCAGAAGTCATATTGATGAGAGCTGCACCAAATAGAAACTTACGGAAAAACATATTCATTTCCTTTGTGAATGCTTTTAAAATACTTATATGTGCATCCGTTCATAATTAAAACGAAACGGTGTTCAAAATTACGTACGCTTCACGAAATGAGCTCTGTTTTATATAATGTGCTTGTTTTTGTGATCTGGTAGGTGGACAGACCAGCTTATACTATCAATACCAGCCCATGCATGAGCACAACCCCAGTTGTAAGCTTGCCTCTCATCATTTGATAACCCTTTGGCTCTGCTTCTTTTTCTACTTTTCGAATGAGTTTTTCTGCATACCAAACCGCGATGTAGCCAGCTGCTAGCAGTAGGGTTGCAATGACATAATGCTTGTTACCTTGCAGCAATGCTCCCCAAGCAAGCAGCACAAATAAATTACTGAGTACCAAGGCATTGCGGCTCAAGCGATGATAGAAATGGTCAATAGCATTGCCCCAGAGCACGCCAGAAAGAAAGCTCAAAATTACTGCACTGTAAGCAATAAAAAACTGCTCCCCAGATAAGTTGAATAGGGTCCTTTCTGTGAGGATGAGAACCAAGCTAAACAGAAATGGTAGCAGTCCTAAATACCCTAACTGCAGCATTGTCGTACGTGTGGTCGCCATGGCAGCCTTCCCTAAAGTTGTTGTTCAATTATGTTAATAAGCGTAGTACTTGTTGGGGACGTTGAGCTTGGAAAGGTCGCGACGACTTTGCCTTCTTTGTTGATTAAGAACTTATAGAAGTTCCATTTCGGTGTAACTCCCGCTTGGGTGCTAATTTCAGAAAATACAGGGTTTGCGTCTTCACCAAGGACAGAAGTTCGAGCCATCATCGGGAAGGAGACACCATAGTCGAGGTAGCAAATTTTTGCGGTTTTCTCTTCACTACCATGGTCTTGGCGAAAGTCATTACTTGGAAAACCTACAACAGCAAAGCTTTTGTCTTTGTAGGTTTGATGCAGTTGTTCTAACTGTTCGTATTGTGGAGTGAAACCACATTGGCTTGCGGTATTCACGACTAGCAGAGTTTTTCCTTTAAAGGCCTCACATAGATCTATTTCTTCCGTTGAATTGAGAAGCCTTTGCTTGCCTTGCAAGATGTCTGGGCAACTCGATGCAAAAGCGAGAGAGCTGGTGGAGAGTAGTGTCGCGATAAGTGCGCTGCGAGTGATTCCTTTCATGATGTTGATTCCTTTTGTTTTTACTAAGTATAACTACTAGAAAAGGAACCAAATCGATCAAAAAAGCCGCTGAGTTCAGCGGCTTTTGGCTAGAGCAAATGTGCGTTGATTACGCTAGCTTCAAGTCAAATTGATTACGGTAAGCAACCATATCTTCGATAGTGAGTACTGGCATGTTGTGTAAACGACCAAACGCGACGATCTCTGGTGTTTTTGCCATAGTGCCATCTGGATTTGTCACCTCGCATAACACGCCAGCAGGCTGTAGACCCGCCATTTGCATCAGATCGATAGTGCCTTCTGTGTGACCACGGCGCGTCATTACGCCACCTGGGCGAGCACGCAGTGGGAAGACGTGACCAGGACGAGCCAAGTCGTCTGGTTTTGCATTTGGGTTAGCAGCTGTTTTGATGGTCGTTACGCGGTCAGCGGCAGAGACGCCAGTCGTTACGCCTTGCTTAGCTTCAATAGAAACCGTGAAAGCGGTTTGGTTTGCGCTGTTGTTGTTCACAACCATTGGTGGCAGTTCCAGTTTGTCTGCTTGAGCATCGGTTAGGCACAAACAAACAATACCGCTGCATTCGCGGATCATTAGCGCCATTTGCTTGTTAGTCAGGTGCTCTACGGAATAAATGATGTCGCCTTCGTTTTCACGATCTTCATCGTCAAGAAGAAGTACGCCACGGCCTTCTTTAAGTGCGATAAGTGCGTTTTCAACGCGAGTAATTGGGTCGCCAAATTCGGCAAGTAGTGATGACTGATTCATGGTTAACTCCTAAATATCACCAGAATCAGGGCGGTATGAGAGATCGTTGCGTTTAATTGCGCAATGAGTTATCTGCCTGAGAATGGCATAAACCCGCGCAGTAGAAAACGCGATCTAAAAAGAAGCGCATCAGAGTCGATCAACAAAAAACGTTGAGGGAACACGCTGATGTATTCTTATTCTCTTTCATCCGGACTATAACCGTCGGCTCTGGCATCTCACCAGATCTGCTGACCTCGACGAATCGAGCGCTCGCGGGCTCACTCAAAAGAGTATACCGCCGGTGGGGAATTTCGCCCCGCCCTGAGAACATTGAATCCAACCTATAAGGTCAGAAGTAAAACTCCAACGCTCAATGGAGCTGTCGGAGTAGAGATAGTACTGTGAACGACTTGGCTTGAAAAGTAGATTGCAACTACTTGATGGAAAAGTGCGCTATCGGCTAAAACGATCAGTTTTAATGAAGTGGTCAATCTGCGCTGGTACATAGGTGTTGTAGATAAGGCTAGTATGAGTTTGTTTGGTCTCAATATGATCTTGCATGCCTTCCAAACGCGTTTCATCAACAGTAACCGTACCGTCAGACATCGTATTGTCTTTGTGCATCAAGATAGGTCTCGCGCCAATTGCCATCGTGCCGGCAATGCTGCCGAGTTTTTGTGGGAAAGTCCAAATATCATCATGCTTATTCAAACCATGATATGGCGAGTTACCAAGTATTGCACCCAAGCCAAGATCTTGAATGCGAGTAACAATGGACGCCCCTTTGAGCGGAGAGCCAATTGCCACCACGTGAGAGACAAGATTGGTAGATGGCCTTCTGTTTGCGAGGTAACGTTTAATCATTAAACCGCCCAAGCTGTGGCCAACCAATACATTAGTTGTATCCGGGCTCAGTCCGTTATCTATCGAATCAAACAGGGTTTCTTCATTTATAGAGACTGTGTTGTAGCTCAGCACTTGGGTTTCATAACCCAGTTTTCGCAACTTTTGGCTAAGAGGCTGCATGACCAGCCCATGCATATAAAGACCATGTAAGATGATGACTTTCATAATACCTCCTAGATTTATGATGTTGTTTTTATCCTACTAAATTCGGCACTGAACTACTGTCAGCGAATTAGCAATTCTTGCACTTCTTTTTGTAACAAATGGCGATCTAGTGTTGATGGTTGCAATAATTCGCCAATATGGACTTCGATGCGAGACCAGAAGCGACTAGGGCGTTTCGTTAATGCATGTCCGTCTTTATGACTAAAGAAAGAGCCCCATAAGCCTTTTAACGCCATCGGAATCACAGGTACAGGGGTACGCTTCAAAATCTTCTCGACCCCAGGTCTGAATTCACCCAGCTCACCATTTGAGGTCAAACGACCCTCCGGGAAGATACAAACCACTTCATCATTATTAAGCGCTTGTTCAATCTGCTCGAAAGCCTTTTTGTAAGTCTCCGAACATTTGCGTGGTGAACAGATTGGGATAACGCCAGCATGACGAAACACGTATTTAAGAACAGGCAACTCACTGATTGATTTATCCATGACGAATCGTACTGGACGGGTTGATGTGCCCATTAAAATCAGAGCGTCTACATAGCTTACATGGTTTGCCACAATCAGCGCTGCACCTTCGTCAGGAATATGCTGGCGACCTTTTACGGAAACTCGGTACAGGCAGTGGCTTAGCAAGTAACTAATAAAGCGCTGGGTAAACTCCGGAACTTGGCGATAAACGTAGACAGCCACCATAAAGTTACCTACCGCCAAAATGGCAAACAATTCAACGATAGAGAAATCCAAAACACTTAAAACCAGTATCGAAACAGCGGCAGAAGCGACCATAAACAGTGCGTTCATGATGTTGTTTGCCGCAATAGATTGAGCGCATTCGCCTTCTTCTGAGCGTGATTGGATAAATGCATAAAGGGGAACAATAAACACACCTCCGCTCACACCAACCAAGAACAAGTCGATCATTACTCGAATATGTGAAGACTGAGCAATAAAGCTTTGTACATCGTAATACTGACTTGGGAAAGATTCGATAGCAGGCACAGCCCAGAGTAGGTCAGCACTAAAAATCGTTAAGCCCAAGATACCAAATGGAAGAATACCCAGCTCAACTTGGTTAAATGATAACTTCTCACATAACCATGAACCCGTTGCCACACCAACAGAAAACAAAGCCAGCAATAGAGACACTACGGTGCTGTCGGCAAATAAATGTTCACGAGCAAAGTTAGGGAATTGAGTTAGGTAGGTCGCGCCCATAAACCAGAACCAACTGATGGCTAAAATCGACATCCAAATACCGCGTTGTTTTTGCGCCAGTTTAAGGGTTTTCTTTAAACCACTGATAGGCTCGAATTTAACTTTGCTACTTTTCTTACTTGGTAGAGAAGGAATGTTTGCGCTGCTTAGAAAACCAAGAAGAGATAATACAATCACAATACATGACGCGATAAACGTGCCGCTCGGTACAGCTAGCAACAGACCTGCGCTCAATGTACCAATAAGGATAGAAAGGAACGTGCCCATCTCAACCCAAGCGTTGCCTTTTACCAGTTCTTCAGATTTTAGTGCTTGAGGAAGTAGAGCGTATTTCACAGGGCCGAAGTAAGCTGATTGAGTTCCAGTCATGAAGAGTAGAGCGAGCATTAGAATAGCACTCTGCGTCATGATAGCCGTCGCTGCGCAACTCATGATCACTAATTCAATAAGTTTTAACCGGCGGATCAATTTTGCTTTGTCCATGTTGTCGGCAATCGCACCTGCGTGGGCAGAAAACAGAAAGAATGGAAGGATAAATAAGCCAGCCGCAAGGTTAACGAAAAGGTCTACCGACATTGGTAGTGCGTCAATTTGGCTGTAAGTCACCATCAGCAAAAGAACGTTTTTGTAGATGTTATCGTTCAGTGCGCCCAAACACTGTGTAACGAAATAAGGGAAGAATCGTTTAGTTAGAAACATGCTGGCTCCATAAGTGCAAAATTGCGTTGAGATGGGAACACTTTAAAGGTTGAGTTTTAGGAAACCAGCATGACGGGAAGAGTTACGCTATGAGAAACCAAAAGTAACACTTGATGCTACTTTTAGTTTCATAAAATGGTGAAGGTGCGCGGTTTAGTGCTTTTAGGTGTTACGAGAATAAAATTAGTGTCGAAACCAAACACTGAGCATTCTCAGGGTGACAAACAGAATAAAGCTAGACAGCCCACACAAGTAGGGGCTGAATGGGTCTTACTAAGATGGAGAGAGCTTTGAGTTTATCGAGCATCGGGTGTTCTCTATTTGCGTTCCCAAGGATTAAATAGTGGGAATGTCCAACGACGCATCGCAATCACCAAAGAAGTGCCGTGTTTCTCGTGCATGTCCAATGAATCGTCGCTTTGGCAGGTTTGGTAAAACTCATCAATGACCTTTTGTAGCTTCTGCTGCATTTTCTTATTGGTTGGCAAACTCATCAAACCCGTAGCCATTACC
This sequence comes from Vibrio sp. WZ-1, assembly GCF_052037695.1. Taxonomy (NCBI): domain Bacteria; kingdom Pseudomonadati; phylum Pseudomonadota; class Gammaproteobacteria; order Vibrionales; family Vibrionaceae; genus Vibrio; species Vibrio sp. WZ-1. The sequence continues at coordinate 67,329 of NZ_JBQEQR010000064.1, forward strand.
AGTTTTTCATCCTCAGCAGAAAAATAGCTTTGAAAGAAAGCATCTTGTACTTGTTGTTGGAAGAAGCGCTGGATAGGACCGCCAGTGTGCCAACGAAAAGTTGGAGAGATACGCAGACGAATCCTGTTGCCAGGTAGTAGGTCAATGATATTGAGGCGGTCGAGTTGGGCGAGTTTTTGAATCAGTTCCAATTCATCAAAGGTGTATTGTTCGGTGATTTGCTCGAAGCGATAGCCATTGACTACGCATACCGCAACTAGCAATAACCCTTTATCATCGACCAGTTGCTTTTCTTGCTCTAATGTCAGCGATTCCAAGCCTTTGTTGTGTGCAGCTGCCAGTTTAAACAGCTCAGCCATCTCTAGACCTATTAGCTGACAGATACGTTCTAAGCGGTCGAGGCTGATTTGACTGCCTTCGGCCAATAATCGCTTCACCGAGCCCTCACTTAACTCCAAATGTTGCGCAATATCGACATAGTGCAAGCCAGATAGCTTGAGCTGGCGTTTGAGTTCTTTAATCAGGTCGTGACTTTCTGACATGTTAACCTTCCACCTCTTGGCGTAGCTGTTCTAGGTAAGACTGCATAAATGCTTTACGCTTCAAACCCTCTTTATAAGCGGATTTGGTGTTCATCGTTTCGACAATTTTAAACAATTTGGTTTGGAAGTGATCGATGGTAAACCGTTTATCTTCTAGTTCTCGACGCTCTGCAAACATGTCCTGTTCGTTATATAAGGCAGCGTCAAATAGGGTGCTGACCTGAATGCAACGGGTTACCCCAATTGCCCCCAGTGCGTCTAAGCGATCAGCATCTTGGACGACCTGCGCTTCCAATGTGTTGGGTGTAATGTTGGCACTAAAGCTGTGAGATTCTATCGCGTGAGCAATGGCATCATGATATTGAGCGGGGTAGTCGATACTTTCGAGAAACGAAATGGCTTTGGTCGCTGCTATGGTCGAACTTTGCTTGCGATTTGGGTGATCTTTTGGGTAGGTAAAGCAATCATGCAGATATGCCGCTGGCAATACGATGGCTAAGTTTGCACCTTCTTGCTCTGCGAGTTGTCGAGCGGCTTTGACTACGCGGCGGACGTGACTGAGATCATGGGCAGCATCGGTTTGCATCTCTTGCTGCATAAACTCTAAGAATTGAGGCTCAAAGTGGCTTAGTTCTGATTTGTTGAGTTGAAGCATAAATAATGGCTAATAAATAAAGGCTTAGACAGAGTATGCCTAAGCCTTTATTAAATTACCAAATGAGACGTTGTTATTGCGATGTTCCGATCGAAGTGTTGCCGTTTATTGAGTACGAGTGAAACGGAATGTCTGTACTCTTTGTTCTGCACCGTCGATGTAGGCGTAACTATCAATTGTCCAGACGTTTGGTCCTGCGAAACCGAGTTCTACTCGCACGTCACCGGTAGGAATACCTTGGTAAATAACGTCATTAATATTCATTGGGTAGAAGTTGTAGCGATTGCTTTGAGCTTGCGGCTCTCTAGCAAATCCAACGGATACATTTTTAGCTTGATTGGTTAGCGTTAGTTGGTAGCCAGCTTGTGAGTCAAAACTAAAAGCTGCGTTTAAGTCTACACCTTGTGAGTTGGTCACTTTAACATTCGCTTCTGTTGTTTTTGCTAGAGAGCCGTGTGCTTGCAAACCTTCTAAACCTTTAAAATCGCGGTTGTGGTTTTGGATATTTACGCTCCAATCACCAACAAAGTTGTCGATCTCTTGCCATTGTTGAGGTGCATTGGTTGCCGCTGTGCTCTGACCGCTATTGATGCCACCAATCGCGTCGTTCCGGCTGTCGTGGCGGATGTTCTCACGGTTGTTCTGAATATCAGCACTTGCACCTGCTACTCCTCCAGTTACGCCACCGGCAATTGCTCCTTTTAGTGCTAAATCAGCATCACCAGTTAGTGCTCCCATGGTCAGGCCTAAAAGTGCACCGCCAGCTGCGCCCTGTTTTGTTAATGCATTTGGATCGTCTTCTCCCGGAGTCACGCATCCTGCAAGTAGGGGAAGAGATAGAGCCGCGACCAAAGTAGTTTTGTTGAAAATGTTCATGTGTTTGCTCCGAGATGTTTGGTTCGAAGCTATTATTGAACACTGTTTGATTGCGCGTCTACTTATCTCGCTGATAACCTCTGGTTATTAGGGTCTGTTGATCTTTTGAGCTGATTTTTGCAGAACTTTGTGGGAAATTTCTACAAGGCAGAGGCTTTGAAGTGTAGCTAGCCTACATGAGAAGCCGATAACGAAGTAGAAATGAACCACAAAGGCTGCCCGAAGGGTTCGGCTAGGCGCCCCCGGCTAGAATCGTTTTATGCTTTGTTAAGAAGCATTTACTTAGAATGACTAAGCTACATACTTCTTGCCGCGCCTAAAACGATTCTATCTCGAACAAAATTTAACCGCGAAAGGTCAACAGACCCTAATAAATAATGCGAGTCGAATTTTCTTATTGAGGCTTTTGGTCTTATATCAAATGGCCTCTTAGTCTTTGGAGTCACTGCCTTTTAAAACGGTCGTTACAATGCATCTTAACTAGGTTGGTATTGTCCCATTTTTGAAAATGTATACCTTTATATTTTATGATCTACATCAAACTTTGTATCGGCATGCGGAGATAGGATGCGGCCGAACAAAAATTATAAAATTGGGGCCTGAAAGTGCAGGATCTTTATGAACTAGAGCGTAAGTTGGTGGAATACGGCGCAGATATGAAAGGCTTAAAGGTTGTGCCCGCAATCATTGATGAAGATGGCAAGGTTGTTTATATAGGAAATACGCCCTCGTTGCTAAGGAACGTCATTAGTTGCCGTAGACAGCTAACGCAACGCATGAAGAAATAAATCCAATCGTAGTAAATAAAGGTTCATTTTAGCTCGTGATAACGCTCAACAACTGCGTATTTTCTAAGTTATATTTGAGCACTTACTTGTTGCGATTGGTATAAAAAAGGGTCTGATTTAAGTCAGACCCTTTTTTGTATTTTAAGCAAAGTGATTAGCGCTTGTAAGTCACTTGCTCTCTTTCATCAAGCTGAATATGTGTGATTGCTGGTTGTGTTTCAGCAATCACTTTACCGTGACGAACAGAGTAGCGAACAGGTACTTGGCGACGCACTGCATCAAAACCATTTTCCGCAGGAAGGATAAGTAAGCTACCTGGTTTACCTGCTTCAATGCCGTGTTTGTCTTGAATATTCAGCGTGCGCGCTGAATTTGTGCTGATCAGATCAAGTGAGTTGTTGATTTGGTCGTAACCCATCACCTGACACACATGTAGACCCATATGCAGTACTTGCAGCATGTTTGCTGTGCCGAGCGGGTACCAAGGGTCGAAGACGTCATCGTGGCCAAAACATACGTTGATGTTGGCATTCAGCATTTCTTTAACACGAGTCACACCACGACGTTTCGGGTAATCATCAAAGCGGCCTTGAAGGTGGATGTTCACTAAAGGGTTTGCAACAAAGTTGATGCCAGACATACGCAGCAAACGGAATAGGCGCGAAGCGTAAGCACCATTGTATGAGCCCATCGCCGTTGTATGGCTTGCTGTTACCTTGTGACCCATGTTGAATTTGTGCGCCAGTGCTGCAAGCGTTTCAACAAAGCGTGACTGCTCATCATCGATCTCATCACAGTGCACGTCGATCAAACGGTCGTATTTTTGTGCCAATTCGAAAACGTAGTGCAGAGACTCAATGCCATACTCACGAGTAAACTCAAAGTGAGGAATCGCGCCAATAACGTCTGCCCCCAACTGAACCGCTTCTTCCAGCAGTTCTTTACCGTTCGGGTAAGACAGAATGCCTTCTTGTGGAAACGCAACGATTTGAATGTCGATCCACTCTTTCATTTCTTCACGAACTTCTGCCATTGCTTTTAGGGCAATTAGAGTAGGGTCAGAAACGTCAACGTGGGTACGAACGTGTTGCACGCCGTTTGCAATTTGCCATTTCAGAGTTTGCTTAGCGCGCGATTTGACGTCTTCAATCGACAACGTCTCTTTGCGTTCCGCCCAACGCTCGATACCTTCGAAAAGCGTACCGGAGATGTTCCAGCTTGGCTCACCGGCGGTTTGCGTGGTGTCTAGGTGAATGTGCGGCTCACAGAAAGGCGCGACAGCCATGCCGCCCTCCGCATCAAGAACGTCACCGGTGTAATTTAGTTCTACATTATTGTCTTCAATACGCTTGAATTGACCATCCTCAATCAAAATTTGCTGGAGACCTTCCTGTCCCTTTAGCGTTGCGTTCTTGATCAATAGTGTTGTCATGATGGTTCCTTACGCTGGCTGCTGTGCCAGTGTCTTTTTATTAAGAATAGGATTTAGAATCAGGTAGCTGATTGTGCCGCCTAGTACCGCGTTCACAGGTACCACACCCGGAAGGAAGTGACCAGCTGCAACACCAATCGCTACGGCGATAATGCCAGCCCAGTTAACCGTTTGGAACTCAGCTGCTGCGAAATTTTTGTAACGTTTACGGTTTATGAAGAAATCCGCGATGATCACGCCGCCAATTGGTGGAATTGCAAGTGATAGGAAAGTTAGCCAGCCCACAAAGTTATTGTACAGCCATAGTGCGCACAATGTACCGACTAAACCGTTCGCCATTGAGATGTATTTGCTTGGCAAGCCTGTGATGTTTGAGAAACCTAGGCCTGACGCGTAAAGCGCGTTGTCGTTGGTCGTCCAGATGTTCAAGCCAAGCACAATGATAGCTGGAATAAGTAGGCCTTGTGCAATCATTACCTCTGAAATGTCTGATTGGCCTGTAACCGCTGCACCGGCTGCGCCAAAGATGAACATCAGTGAGTTACCGATAAAGAATGCCACCATAGTCACCATCACCGCGCCTTTTGGCTTTTTACCAAATCGAACGAAGTCAGCGGTCAGGGTACCTGCACTCACAAATGAACCCACTACCATTGCCAATGCAACTGAAAAGTCTAGTGGTTCTGCTGGTTGTACTTTTTGAAGTTCTGCTACGCCACCAATGCTATTTACTGCTTCCACTACCGAGTAGCCACCGAGTAGGGCAATCGCTGGTACTGCAATCGCTGATAGCACCATCAAAGCAGAGATGCCGAAGTAAACCGTTGCAGTCATTAGCAGGCCAGAGATGATGATAAGCGTATTTGTATCAATGCCTGTTGCTTTGTTCACTGGAATCGCAAACATCGCCACGCCAACACCAAACCAACCAACTTGTGTGCCGCCGAGAAGAGCGGAAGGAAGCCAAGAGCCTTTAGAGCCAAAAGAGAAACGAGCAAGGAGGTGAGTAGAGAGACCAGTAGAAGCGCCGATGTAACCGAGGAAGGAAGTGTAAATACCGAGGATTAGGTTACCAACGAGAACAGCGAGGAAGAAATCGTCAAAAGAAAGTCCAGTACCGAGCGAACCGCCCGTCCACATACTTGCGGAGAAAAATGTGAGTCCCAACATAACCATGGTTAATGAAGCAACGCCCTTTCTGGCACTGTTAGGAACTGGTCCTAGACTGTAGTTATTGTCTGCAGCCATTTTTACCTCCGCAAAAAATTAAATCGAATTTTAGAGCCCAACTTTTGGGTAAACGGCGCGTATTATCGTGATGTAAATCTCATAGTCAATGAGTTTTTTGTTACTTAAGCGTTTACCATGAACTTTGTATCCATATATTCCTTTTAAAACATTTGCTTATATTTTTTTGAAGAAGCAAAAATCTTTAGAGGTTGGTCGGATATTGTGCGTGTAATGTGTAATGAAATCGGTGTCATGAGTTGTATTGTAATATTTCATCATATTTCTGTTGTTTGTTTATAAAATGATGAAATGATTAATTTGCATGATGATTAGCAAACGTTTTCCTTTGGCCGGCGGGAATGGTTGTTCGTAATTTGAACTCAAATACAATTGTTTGCTCTATTTTTTGTAGTCTTTGTGTGCTTTTTTGTGTGAGGTGTTTATTTATTATGGATAACTTTTGGTTTTTATACGTGTAATCGATTGTAAAAATGAAAAAGTTGTTTTAAGAGAATGGAAAGGTAAATAGGGGAAGTTGGAAAGGGCTAGATAAAAAAAGAGCCAACCGCAAATGCTGCGATTGGCTTATATACTTGTGAACAAAAATCGAGTTCACTAACAACGTCAGTTGGCTAGGTGACCCTCGGCTTAAGAAGGGTCACTTTAGATAATGCAGCATGCGTGCCAACTTTTAAATGACTTAAAAACCCCAGTTTCTGTGAGTTTAGTTGCCTAATGTGAATTGTTCTTTGCAAATTGCATTTGCGTATTGCAACTTTTGTCTAATATGCTACTGATTGTTTTGTTATAATAACCAATTAATCACTTAAAGCATCACTAAACTTGCTGTGCCTAAGAAGGCAAAAAAGCCAACAACATCCGTCACCGTGGTCAGAATAACTGAGCCAGCCAATGCAGGGTCGAGCTTTAATTTATCTAGTACGATGGGTATTAGTACCCCAAATAGGGCAGCCGTAATGATGTTAACAATAATGGCTAATGCAATCGTGCCTCCCAGTACCGTAGACTGGAACCATAAGCCAGCTAAACCACCGATGATGAGCGCCCAAAGTAAACCGTTGAGTGAGCCGATACCCAATTCATTTTTCAATAATGCCAAACGGTTACCTGGTGTGATCTGATTCAACGCCATGGCACGAACCATCAAGGTCAAGGTTTGGCTGCCAGCGATACCACCCATTGAGGCAACAATCGGCATTAGAACCGCAAGGGCAACCACCTGCGAAATCACATGTTCAAATAGCCCAATTGTCACGGACGCTAAAATGGCGGTGAGCAGGTTGATCCCTAACCAGACGCCGCGTTTTTGTGAACTTTTTAGAACAGGGGCGAACAAGTCATCGCCTTCGTCCATACCGGTACCCGCCATCAAACGGGCTTCGTAGATTTCACGCTGTGTACTTAATGCAAATTGCCAATCCACTTCACCGATTAAGGTTTGGTCTGCATCAGTCACGGGTAGCGCTGGAAGTGCACTGTGCTCAAGAGCTTCTACCGCTTCTGGAAGCTCCATTTTGCTATCTAGCACTGTGACGGTTTCAAGAGCTAAGGTGCTTAGGCGTACATCTGGGTCACTACGCAATATTTCATAATAGTTTACCGCGCCACGAAACTGTTTCTTGCGGTTGATAAGATACACTTGTTGAGGTGTATCGTAGCTGTAGCGCTCCATTAAGCGCCTTGCTTTGCCTACGGTAATATTGAAAGGTAGCGTGATGATCTTACGCTCAGCCCAACGACCGAGTTGTTCGTCTTCGTATTCATTCGCTTGGTCATAAAGTTCAAGCTCATCTTTTTCAATTAGCTCTAGTGCTTCATTGATGAACTCTTCTGGCAGAGAGTCTGCCCATTCGATCAAGGATAAGTTATCTAGCTTGGCTAATGTGAGCTTTAGCTCGATTTCCGAAAGTGCTTGGATGATGGAAAGGCGTACATCTGCACGCATTTCAGTTAGCACATCAATATGCAATTCAAGAGGCAATGCGCGCCACAAGCGTACACGTTCATCGATAGGGAAGGCTTCAAGGATCAGCGCAACCGCACCGGGCTCGAGACCACATTCGATAGAATCATTCAAAGCGGTGACTTGATCCGCTTCGTCTGCTTGGACAATTTGTTCGATTAGAGTGGAGAGGTCTTGAAACTTACTCACCGAGCACCCCGACAGTCAGATTATTCTTATAGGCAGCTGATCAAGGTACTCGAAAATCGCAGAAAAACAATAGCCTATTCGTCAACAATCTGTAGGTAAGGGGTGACCAATTGGCGAATGTTCACTTTTGCACCAATGCGAGCTGCCAGTAAGTACATCCCGCCAATTTTTCGGTGCAGGAATAGGGCATCAGCTGGTGGCGTGTGCCAGTAGTCTTGCTCCATACTTAAGATGGTGCCAGCTTCTCGAAGTTTCTGCGCTAAGCCACTGGCCTTGAAGTCATAAGGTTCATCAATCAGCATTGGCTCACATGCCATTTTTACCAAATCAAGGATCGCTTGTCGTTGAGTGGGCATGATACTTGTGCTGAAGAAGCCAATTTGTTCCAGTGCATCGTTCAAGCCTTGCTCGTCGTCGTTGATAACCGAAGCAAAAGCTTGGCGATAACCAGTACTGAATCGTTCGCTGTACTCGCGTGTCGCGCCGAAATCCAGTAAGCCGATTTGACGGGTGTTCTCGATATACAAATAGTTGGCAAAGTTGGGATCGGTTTGCACCATTTTGAATTCGAACAACTCTCGGAACAACAATTCGAGCAGACTGTGCGTGACGAAATCACGCGTACTTTGATCATAATGTTCGATTTGCTCAATCGGACTGCCATCAATGAATTCCATCGCGAGAACGGAGTCTGAGCAGCTTTCAGTATGGATCTTTGGTACAACAAAGTTAGGGAGATCTTTCAAAGCGTCATGATAGCGAATAGCAAATTGCGCTTCGCGCGCGTAATCAGCTTCGTCATGCAGTTGTTTCTTTGCTTCTTCTAACAACCCTTTGTAGTCGACAGATTCGGGAATCAATCCAACCACCTTGAGCAGTGTACCGACATTGTCGACGTCACTATCGATACTCTTCCGGATGCCTGGATACTGCACTTTGACCGCTAAGTTGTCGCCCGCATCACTATAAGCTTGGTGTACCTGTCCGATCGACGCGCTGGCAATAGGTTTAAAGTTAAATGAGAGAAATTCGGCTTTCCAATTGGTACCTAGCGAACTTTCCATCACACCGTTGAGCTGTTTGGCTGGCATTGGATCAGCGTTAGAGCGAAGCCGGGAAAGAATGTTTGCCAGTTCAGGCTCCAGTACATCGCCAGCATCCATCGAGAGCATTTGTCCGAGCTTCATCGCTGCGCCGCGTAGGTGTGCGAGTTGGTCTGTTAGACGGGTAATGTTCTGTGGTGTTAGCAGAAGATCCTTCGCTTTAGGTTTGTTACCTTTGGCGATTTGCTTAGTGCCTTCTGCAATCACACTACCCGCGACTCGGGTAGCGAGAGACGCAAATTTGCTCAATCTTGAGATACGATGGGTAGGTAGGCTTCTTTCCTTTGCCGACATGAACTTTCTTCCTGAAATAACTAACTCTTTGTTATACGGGAAAAGTGCGTGCTTGGATACAAATGAAAAGAAAACCGCCAGCGTAACTGGCGGTTTATGAGTTTAGATAGAGTAGAAGAAGTACAACTGAGACTTCATTCGGATGATAATGCCACGAATCACATCCAAGAAAGCTAGGAAGCCAATTGGTTTCTCGCCGCTGACCCATGCTAAGCCAACCGAACCGACAGGGATATCGTAGCCTTCTGGCTCATCAATTTTTAGACGAACAAAGTGGTGTTTGTTCTGTAAGTTCTTGCCTGTTGTGACACGCACAGAATCATCCAACCCCAGTAGATTACCTTGTGATTCACCTGTTGCTTCCACAATGCCTTCTACCGTTGCAGAGAAGATCTTGCCCGGGTAGACCGAAGAGGCGAACTCAGCTGGCTGACCAGGTTTAACGTTTCGAATTGCTTGATGGTTAACTCGCATCAGAACGTACTTCTCATTGGTGTACATATTGATACGTGGCATCATCGAAACACGCTGGCCTTCACGCAAGATGAAGTTGGTCACAAAGCCATCTGTAGGTGCGTGAACCCTGGTACTGTTCAAATCCCATTGTGCCTTAGCAATTTGTTCTTCTGCTTGGCGTAAGTCAGCTTGTTTGGTCTCAACCGCGAGCTCTGCTTTATGAATCGCCAGTTTTGCTCGTGAGATATCGACTTGCTTCTTTTTAATTTGAGATTCAAGAGTCAACACGTTGTGACGTGCCATATCAACCGCACTTGATTGTTTATCGATATCACTTTCCGTAATGGTGTTCTTTACCACTCGGTTTTGCTCAACATAACGATCCAACATCTTTTTCTGCAATTTGAAGTCGACTTTAGCCGCTTCCAATTGGCTCTTTGATGTTTCTAAATCTTGTAGCAATGCTTGATGATTTGCTTCTTCAATCTCGATATCACCTTGTGCTGTTGCCAGTGCTACTCGAGCTGAATCTGCCGACACATTTGCTTGATTCAATGCGATCTCATATTGCGTTGGGTCGAGTTCGTAAATGAGCTGACCTTTTTCAATTTGTTGATTCGGCTTGATATAAATATGGTCAACTTTGCCTTTCACATTGGTTGAATCCGGACGCAACTGGATGTGTGGTGACTGCACCACTGAGCCACCAGATAGATCCATCGGCGTGAAGTTGATGAGGCCTACCCAGACGAACATTAACCAACCCAAGCCGCCTAGGTAAGCGAACGATTTGGTTGCTTTATTCCAAGGCATGCCGACTAAACGGAGCAGATAGATGAAGAGTGCCCATACCGCTAAACCTTCTAACATTATGCCTCCTCTTGCGACTGTGTTTCTGTTTGCGGTTTACTTTTCCATGTATCACGCAGATTGATGATGGCTTTTTCCATATCAACGAATGCAAAGATTACCGCTAGCACCCATACCCAGTGCCAGACAAACCCTATCCAGGTGAGGGCAGTGATAAGCCCTATCTGATGGTGGTCTTTGCTGTGTGCCTTATTGATTGGCAGTTCATGGATTTTCCAAAAGCCGTAACACGCACCAGCAACGGTTGCGATTAAAACGACGGCAGCAACAACATGCAAAGCTGTGTCTGCGCCTGTTCCGACAAATGGGACACTCAGTAAACTCATTAAACACTCCTCTATCAAACTGTTGGCGTATTGTGTTCTGGAATTGAAAATGGTGAAGCTTTGTGACAAATTCAATCACTAGAGGATTAATTTTGATGTGATTGGTTATGAAAACAGTTCGATTTATTCGTGCGATGGGCATTTTAAATATGCATAACCTCGCGTTATCTAAGTACAATTTGACATCTGATGACCTAGGCATTCCCGCTTCGGTGTTTCATAACCCGATGACTTTGATCCCCCTTACCGCGGTTTCTGAGTGGTATCGACGTATCGAGCAGTTGAGCGGAGACCCTGACGTCATTTTGAAGGTGAGTAAAGGAATTGACTTGCAGAAGCTTGGACCCGTTGGGCGATGGTTGTTTTCTGGTAACGACCTAGCCAGTACAATTCGGCGTGTGAATTATGGCGTGAGTAACCTTCAGTCTGGGGCTTTCTTTGCTGGGGCACAGTCAGGGAATATCATTAAATGGACTTATCACAACCCTTTCATTGATACGACAATTAAAGTTCATGACAGCATTCGAAGTGCGGTGTTCATGATAAAGATATTGCGCGAATTCTTGGGGAAAGATTACCGACCACTTCGTGTGATGATTTCTGGTTCACGCAAAACTCACGATTTGTACCGAGAGTACTTCGGATGTGAAGTGGAATGGAGCCAGCCGAAAACGGAAGTTTGGATTCATAGTGATGACCGTTTAGCTTCTCGTCAAGTCAGTCATCGTGAGGAGAACCGTTTAGCGATGAATTTCTCGGATTTAGACGATCTATTGAACATGCCTGATCCTGAGGATGAACTCAAAGTGATTTATGAAGTCGTCAACTACAGCAGCCACTATGGATTACCCACATTAGAGAGAGTCTCTGCGCTGCTAGGTTTATCAGAGCAGCAATTTCAACGTCGTCTACACAGGTTAGGCCTAAATTATTCTACAGTCTCTGGGTATGTATTGAGCAATATTGCAGCCGGGTTATTAAGTTCAAGAGTGGGCGTTGAAGATATTGCGGCACGGTTGGGGTACACCAATGTGGCGAGCTTTAATCGCATGTTCAAAAAACATCGTGGCCTAACACCTAAACAATATGTGGCGCGACTACAAAAGTAGTCTTTGTACTCAAGTTAACAAAGAGTTGAATAACACAAAGCCCTCAAAATGAGGGCTTTATCGTATTGGCGGCAAGATTGACCTTATTCTTGTGGGCGCCAGCTAAGTGCACTAGCAATGGCACCAATCGCTACCACGTCCGTTTGTTTGTCATCAAGTTCCGGCAACATTTGTACTGCAATTGTTCCGTTGGTTTGTACCGCGGCGATTTCTTGCGTGCCTTGCTTGAAGCTATAACCCAATGGGATATCGATCGCCATCATAGAATCTGGGCTAGTGTGAATCGTCTCTACGTTGAAGTGTGTATTACCCAAACGAACGATACCGGTTTCTTTTTTCTCTAAGCTGATGTCAATCAAGGCTGATTTTGCTTCCATGGCAAACTCGCCAACTTTTACGCCATCTTGAGTGATTTGACAGGTGTAAGGATCGTTGCCACCAAAATCGACACCCATGTAGTTGACAGACATTCCACCACCGGTACAGTTCAACAACCAAGTCTCGCCATTATCAACTCGTGTAACTTCAGCGCCCATTGCACCTTCTTTGAAAGAGACGCGATTAAACCAGCTAGAGTTTGATGCGCTGCGTGAGTACTTACCTTTGTATTTTCCTGCAAAGTCAAAGTGACCGTCTGCACCAAATCCCCAAAAATCACCATCCGTTTTAACTAGCATTTCTGGTTGTGCTTTCACCGCATCGGTGCGATCCATGACGGCAAGACCACCACATCCGACAAGAAAAAGGGGAGCAAGTAGAGTTAGTTTCTTCATGTTTTTTGTCATCTATAGTTTGGTTACATCTAGCGTTTGGTCAGTAAATTTAATGGTGTGGATGTCGTATAGCTCATCAGTACCTGTGGCAGGGCACTCAACAGACACACTTTTCGCCTTAATTACGATACATTCCGCCAGTTTTTGTGGAACGATGTAAGTGTTGACGCCACCTTCTCCGTAAATAGTGTTGTTGTTGCTATTACCTTCAAACGTGTTGTCTTGGTTATTCCCGACAATGTTTATCGCTTGATCTCCGACGATCTTCACTTTTGTTAGCCATTGAGATTTGTAGGTGTAGGCCTCTATCGGACCGTTTTTGTTCGGAGCCATACGAAAAGTAGGAACCGAGTTAGGAGAAGTATGTTCTGTGTAAAGTTTTACGCCGTCAGAATCGATGTGTGCTGTGTACTGTAAGTATTCGTGGAACAGTCCGTTAATCCAATCAAGTGCTTGCGGATCTTGCGTCTGCATTTGTTCTCGCGTTAACGCTTGATAGCCATCTAGGCCATGTCCGTTTGCTTTTGCGACACCCATGTAGGCTTCAAAAGCGGCGGCAAAATATTCGTGAGAGTATGACGGACCAGTTTGCTTAACGAGCTCCGAGTCAACGTCGTCAGATCCCCAATCTTCCCAGTCACTTTGAGTCGGGTGCCAAACTGTTGGTTTACCTGTTTGGATATCGTTATAAATGCTCAAAGCATGTGCTTGAATGGCATTTTGCAGCGACGAAGTCGGCGCGTTAGGTGCAATACCTTGCGCTTGGACCAGATGTAGAATTTCTTCAAAAGCGGCGTCTCGGTCGGCATGCTCACCCAGATTGGCGCAGTAATCGGCAAAGTTGCTCATGTAATGGCAGTCACCTTCAACCGTCAATTCACGGTACATCAGAGATTGACTGTTCATCAGCCATTTAGGTGTCTCCTTGCTGCTCATTAGCGTAGATGCAATAGATTCGACAAGAGTATCCATGTCGTCCTCATTGAGTATCATCATGTGTGCAACAAAGTTGTCTAAAGAGCTGGTATCAAAAGATTGTGATAGGCCTGAATCCGTTACTGCGTCGTCCAGTTTGTTTTGACGGATCAGTTCACTGACGAAGATTTTAGTCAGCATTTCATTATTCTGATCATCATCTTTGGTTAGCATCAACGTCGCGTTACGCTCTGCTAGTGTCTTAGCGATGCCAGATTTGTCGACGCCGTGTTTTGAGCCTGGTTGATTAGTAAGTAAATGTTGAATGATTTTTGCTGCACGAAAGATTTTCTCATTACCTTTGCCGTCATCCATCGCAATAATGTGAAAAGTATCGCCATTGCCTGATTGCGAAAGAGAGAGCTTTAAATAATGAGTGAACCCGGCGTCAGACGCTACTTTTAGCTCTGGTGGAAACTCAGACGATACAATGGATGGAATGGTTACCGTGTTTAATGCTGGCTCTGTCGGAGATGTAGTCGTTGTTACTGTACTTGAATCGTTGCCACCGCACGCGGTCAAGCTTACCGCGCAGAACAAGGCTAAAGGGGTTAGTGGAGCAAATTTCATCTTTCTATATTCATTGGCTGAGGAGTTGCCAAGAAATGTATGAGGAATGAGAATTTCTGTCTACATACGCAAATAAAGTCATAACTGTTAGAAATGTTTTGTTGTAAGGTTTTTGATTCGATTAGAATGAAATTCTGTCAGTCTAATATTTTGTGTTTTATTGATTTTGAAACTTATGATGCTGTGATTTATTTTAATTATAGTTGCTTATTCTTGGCTTGAGTTATCTAAGATTGGGTTGCTTTTATAAATGTACGTTTTGTAAGTGTTTGTAAGCTATTTTTGTAGGAAAAAGTGTAATGGGAGTGGGTTGCACCCTACAAATCGCACGATATACTCCCTCTGTTTTATAGATGGAGTGAATAAATCATGGCTGGCAATAAAATTTTGCTTGTAGAGGATGACTATGAGATCGCTCGACTGACTAAGATGTACCTGGAAGCTGAAGGCTACCTTGTTACAGTTGTGGATGATGGTCTAAGCGCTTTAGACAGCATTAAGGCACTCAAACCTGATTTAGTGTTACTCGATCTGATGTTGCCCGGTAAAGATGGGGCGATGATTTGCCAAGAAGCTCGAGATTTCTATCACGGTGTTATCATTGTTCTGACTGCGACAGATGACGAAATGAGTGAGGTGAGCTTACTTAAATTTGGAGCGGATGACTACTTAACCAAACCCATCAAAGGTAATGTTTTACTCGCTCGCATTGAAGCTGTTTTACGTCGTTATCGCCGGCAAGTAGATATGGTTGAAGAAGTGGAGTTAAGCCGTTATGGAATCGATTTGTGTACCCGCCGCTCTAAGGCATTTTACTTAGAAAAAGATATTGATCTAACCGACTCTGAACTTGAAATTCTCGAATTGTTAATGATTAATGTAGATAAACCAGTTTCGCGTGAATCTTGTTGTCGATTAGCAAGGGGAATTGAGTATTGCATTACTGATCGTTCGATAGATATGCGTATCTCATCATTAAGAAAAAAGTTTTCCAAAGCGCACATTCATACCGCCACTATTAAAACGGTTCGAAACCGTGGCTATATGCTAACGGGCAAGTAAGCGTATGTTTTCTACTTTCACTCGTCTTTATATCACTATTATCACAGGTTTAACTGTGACCGTGTCACTTTTTATTTTCTTGGGTGACGAATATATGCGTAAGACGGAAGTAGAGATATTTCTTAACGATGGTGCGTATTTTGCCAATCAGTATGTTGCTCAGAAAGGTACTGAAAACTCTCTCTATAAAGAACTTACTCAAACTGGTCAGCAAGACTTCTATATATTCAAACTAGCACTACTGGACAACTGGGATGAAACCCCACCTTGTGATGATTGCAAGCAGATATACCGATTGCAGTCCATTCCTGTTTACCTTATTGACGACAGTTTATACGGGGCGGTGTTCCCTCTACCTAATAGTACTCAAAGCTTATTGTTTAAAGAGAAGAGAGATTTCTTTCGGCCAGATATTGATTGGCATGAAGACTCAGAGCTTATTTTTGTTTTGAGCCTTGTTATCGTCGTTTTCTTTAGTCTAGGGGTGATGATTTACATACCCGTAAGAACGATTGAAGGCCAAATAATACGGTTATCGAAAGCACACACAGAGTTTGGTTCAGGAGAGTTGCAGTGCCGAGTTGATCTTAAAGCCTATTCAGACTCTTTGGGCAGTTTGGCGCTAGGCTTTAATGATATGGCGGAAGACATTGAGAGCAGAGTCAAGCAGAGTCACATACTGACACAAGCGATTCCCCATGAAGTGCGCACTCCATTAAGTCGGATTCAGCTCGCAACCGATATTGCTCGATTGAGTAAACCAGAGCAACAAGAGCAGTTGTTCAATGATATAGAGCGTTACGTTGAATCAATCAATGAGCTTACACAAGACATAGTAAAGCTATCTCGATTGAGTTCGCAACAAAGGGAGGAGCATCCTACGACCTCACTTAGTCTGCTTCACTGGACTCGTGAACGACTGGCTTATCATGGTTTAAATCAAGTGGTGATTGAAAGCTGTGTTGAATGCAATAGCGAGCAAGTACGTTTTCAGCAGACCTTGGGTAACTTAGTTCTTGATAATTTGATTCAAAATGCCGCCCGATATGGCAAAAAGGACGTTTATCTAGCGATTCACCGCGTTAAAGACCATTGGGTGATCGATATCGAAGACGACGGTCCCGGCATCCCGATTGAAAAGCATTCCGAAGTGTTTTTGCCTTTCTCCCGACTAGATAAAAGCCGGAATGCGGATAAAAAAGGGTTCGGATTGGGCCTCGCTATCGCGACGAGTGCGGCGAGGCAGTTGGAGTGGGAACTGTCGGTTGGAGAAAGCCACCTAGGCGGAGCCCGTTTTACAGTGCTTATTCCTGCCAACGATCAGGATAAGCGCAGCTATAGTCAGGCGTAGCAAGACCTTCATATAAACCATCACACGCCTCAAGTGGGCCGACAATCGTTCGAAAAGGTAATACACCTGCCCAAACGGGGAGATCCATGTCTTGCTCATCATCATTGACTCCAAAATGGCTGATTTTCACTGATGCTTCAGTGAGTGGAATACGTAACAACATGGTCGCTTTGAGTTCTTTTTCATTGCTCAAGCGTATATTTTGCGTTCTTCCTGGCGCGATTTGCTCGATAAAGTGATTCAGCAGTTTGTCTTTCTGTTGGTTATCTTCCACCACTTCAAACTGCCCGAAGACCACGGCACTGCGATAATGTGCGCTATGATGAAACGCACTTCGAGCCAGGACCCAACCATCAAACAAAGTAAAGGTTAGACATGTTTGCACTCCTTGTTTAAGTGAGCGCAATAATCGACTGTTGTTGGCTCCATGGATGTACACGTAATCATCTACGCGCCATGCCAGCATGGGGATGACCACAGGGCCAGACTCGTTTGTTATCGCAATATGAGCGATCAGGCTTTCATCTATGATGGCGTGCAGTTTATCGACATCTGAGACTGCTTTGTGTGCGCCTTTTTTAATCTCAGTTCGATTGGTGTTGGATAACATTTTCTCTCCTTAAGCTCTCACGATAATGAGCGCTTGCTTCTCTATCTCTGATTGCAATGTATCGATTAACTGGTAGCTTAAAGAGAGCCAGTTTTAACTTATGTATGGATCCAGTTTTGTCTTTAATTGTTATTGGTGATTTGAACTTAAATGAGCATGATGGCACTCGCCAGCAAGCTCTATTCTTTGCTATTCGAGAAAAAATCGTGAAAGGATTGTGGATAGAGGGCGGAAAGTTGCCCTCAACACGCAAGCTTGCGCAGGAACTCGATATCAGTCGGAACACCGTGATTGCAGCGTATGAACAGTTGGTCGCTGAAGGGTACTTGAGCAGTCAAAAAGGTTCCGGCTTTTATGTGGCGGTGGAGTTGCCAGAGCAGTATTTACCAGAACCCGCATCACCTGAAGAAGGGGTGGATCCTAAGGCTGGCTTCGATATAAACCGAGCGTTTGCTCCAGGTGTTCCTGATTTAGATGTGTTTCCAATGGCGCAGTGGCAGAAACTGATTGCGCGCCACTCATCCCGCACCTGTTTACTCGGTAATCAAGATATTCAAGGCAGTTGGAGATTGCGTTGCGCTTTATCTAGCTACCTCGCTTCCAGCCGCTCAGTCAACTGTTCGCCAGAGCGGATCATCATTACATCTGGAGCGCAGCAAGCGTTGGCTATTGCCACTATGAGCGTACTAAAACAAGGCGATACGGTGCTGATGGAACAACCGGGATATGCACAAATGCGTAAATTGATCCATTTCCAGCAATATCATTTTGAGCCACTGTACGTGCAAGAGAAGGTAGGCTTTGATGTGGAAATGGTGACATCGAGTCAAGTGGATGCTTTGTATATCACGCCAAGTAACCAATACCCAATGGGAACGACGCTCAACATAGAACAACGAAGTAAGATCATTAACTGGGCCGTACAGAGAGCGCATTGGATAATCGAAGACGACTATGACAGTGAATTCCAGTTTGCGCATCGGCCATACACTAGTTTGCAGGGGTTAGCGGCTCAAATGGGTAGAGATGATCGCGTCTTATATGTTGGCTCGTTTAGTAAAGTCATGTTCAACGGCTTGCGCCTAGGTTATCTCGTCGTTCCTGAATCTTTAGTCGATGATTGTCTTGTGGTTAAAGATGCGTTAAGCGGTGATTCTCCTACACATACGCAAGAAGCGTTGGCCGATTTCATCACGGAAGGAGGGTTACTTCGTCATATTCGCAAGATGCGTCGACTATACAAAAGTAAACATGAACGGATATGCTCGGCGATTGAAAAGTATTTTGGCAATAAAGTGAGTGTTATCAGTCAAGCGGCGGGTCTCCACATTACGTTGAAGTGGCGATATGGCATTGATGAACATCAATGGACACAGCGTGCTGAAGCGAAAGGTATTGTGCTGCGTCCGTTGAGTTATTACGAACATCCCAAATTTAAAACCCGTGATTGGAATGGGGTGGTTTTAGGCTACGGCAATGTTGCGCTAGAGAATATTGATACTTTGATGCAGCAGTTGGCGTTGATGTTTGAGTTGAAGGACTTATGAAAGTAAAAGCCTCGATGGATCAGCTTGATCATCAACCCCCGCACTCCTAATCGTTTGTCATTGTTTTGTGCTAACTCTAGCAAGAATAGATAAGGGGTAAACTTTTGAGTTTACCCGTGCCTGAATTGACTTTAAAATAAACTCCGAAGTTTACTTCTGCGCTTGTGCGTAAAGTTCAATAGTGACTACTCAATAGTGGGTCACGCTCTTGGAGTAAAGAAAATATGGTCGCAACTAAATTTGGCCAAAACACACTTAAACTGAGTGCTATTTCAGCACTGCTCATCTCTTCCTTAAGCATTACCGGTTGTTCTGATGAAAATGAGGTATCAGACGTCGCACCACTAATCAAACCTGCACTTATTGAAGTCGTTACAACCCAATCAGCAACGGAGCTCAGCTTTAATGGCATCGTGCGTGCTGCAGATAGCGCAGATCTCGCTTTCCGAGTAAGTGGAAAACTGACCAATATTTTCGTTAAGGAAGGAGATGAAGTAAGCAAGGGGCAACTGCTTGCTTCCTTAGATGATCGAGATGCAAAAAACGCATTGGTGTCAGCGCAACTAGAGTTTGAGAATGTGTCTCGTGAGTACGAGCGAGCTCAAGCTGTATTTAAGAAAAGCCAAGCAATTTCAAAGGCTGACCTAGATACCATCACGACACGCTATAACCTTGCTCGTACACGCGTGGAGGATGCAAAACGTCACCTAGAATACACCCAAATCTTTGCTCCTTTTGATGGTGTGGTTGGTCGCAAGTTGGTTGACAATTACATTCAGGTCCAAGCAAATGCACCGATCCTGATTGTTCATAATATTAATGATCTTGAAGTGGTCATCCATATTCCACATAAAGTGATGCTCTCAGGCAAAGAGGAGACCAGAGCGATTGCTGAAATCTCCGCCATTCCTGGGCAATCTTTCCCATTAAAGCTACGCACGGTTGCGACGGTTGCTGATCCTGTTTCTCAGGCGTATCCGGTCGTGTTAGGTTTTGAACACTTAAATGGTTTTCATGTATTGCCGGGAATGGCAGTGAAGGTACTGCCCGTCTCCACTTCAGGCAATACTCAGAATCAACAAATTACCTTACCACTGACGTCTATTGTTCCTGACAACCAAGGCAAGCAGTTTGTCTGGGTAGTTGGCAGTGATAACAAAGCACAGAAGCGTTATGTGGCGATTGGTGCACTCAATAAAGACCGCATTATTGTCACCGAGCACCTTTCACCAGGTGAGCAAGTGATCATTGCAGGGGTATCAAGTGTGAAAGAGGGTATGGAAGTTCGCCCTTACACGGATGATCGCGTTGGAGCACAATGATGGACATTGCACGTTATACCATAGCCAAGCGAACGAGTGTTTGGGTGCTTATTGCTCTAATACTGTTAGGTGGTTACATCAGCTACTTCAAACTAGGTCGTTTTGAAGACCCTGAGTTTGTTATTCGTCAGGCGGTGATTGCGACACCTTACTCAGGAGCGACAGCGCAGGAGGTCTCTGACGAAGTGACCGATGTTATCGAAGGCGCCGTTCAGGCTTTGCAAGAAGTCAAAGAAGTGAAATCTGTCTCGATGCAAGGAATGTCAGAGGTCACGGTCGAGATTAAACTCGAGTTTGCAGGCAGCGCCGCTGAACTACAACAAGTATGGGATAAACTTCGTCGTAAAGTGACCGATGCACAGCGACAGCTTCCACCGGGGGCAGGGCCGTCGATTGTGAATGATGACTTTGCGGATGTGTATGCATTGTTCTTTGCTGTTACAGGTGAAGGCTTCAGTGATAAGCAATTGCAAGATTATGTCGATAGCTTGCGCCGTGAAATCGTACTCGTACCGGGTGTGGCGAAAACAGCGACACTGGCACAGCAACAAGAAACCATCTTTGTTGAAATCTCAAGTGAGCGCTTAGCCGAGTTTGGCGTATCAGCTGAGAAAGTGTTTCAAGTTCTGCAAAATCAAAACTTAGTCACAGTGGCTGGTAGCATCGAAACTAACGCGATGCGCATTCCTGTGATCCCAAGTTCCAATATTGATTCTGTTGCCGACCTTAAAAATCTACAAGTAGGGCTAGGTAACAACAATACTGTGCTTCGTTTAGGCGACATTGCGGACATCACTCGCGGTTACAAAACGCCGGCAACCATGCTAATGCGTTTCAACGGTGAGCGAGCCGTGGGCTTTGGTATCTCCAACGTTTCGGGCGGTAACGTTGTGGATATGGGAGACGCGGTAAAAGCCCGTTTGGCCGAACTGGAAAGTCAGCGCCCATTGGGTATGGAACTGAATGTTATCTCGATGCAATCAGATTCTGTTCGCGCATCGGTAGCGAACTTTATCGACAACTTGATCGCTGCGGTTGGTATTGTATTCGTCGTGCTTCTGCTGTTTATGGGGGTACGTTCGGGTGTGATTATCGGTTTTGTGCTTCTACTAACGGTGGCTGGCACACTGTGCATCATGCTCATAGAAGATATTGCGATGCAGCGTATCTCTCTTGGTGCGTTGATCATTGCTTTGGGTATGCTGGTGGATAACGCCATTGTCGTGACCGATGGCATCTTGGTGCGTTTTCAACAAGATCCAAACGCCGATCGCAACACTGTAGTGTCTGAAGTCGTTGATGTAACCAAGTGGCCCTTATTAGGGGGAACCGTCGTTGGTATCTGTGCATTCAGTGCGATTGGTTTATCGCCTTCGGACATGGGGGAATACGCTGGCTCGCTGTTTTGGGTGATCCTTTACTCAATGCTATTAAGTTGGGTATTTGCAGTCACAGTGACGCCAATGCTGTGCCATGATTTCCTCAAAGTAAAAGCAGCAAATGCAGATAAGAAACCAAGCCGCATCGTGGCTAGCTACAAAGCACTGCTCGCATGGGTATTGAAATACCGTATCATCAGCTGTGCACTGTTGCTGGGAATGATGACAGCAGCGATTTGGGGCGTGAAGTTTGTGCCACCTGGCTTCATGCCAGAATCTCAGCGCCCGCAATTTGTTGTGGACGTTTACTTGCCGCAAGGATCTGATATCAAGCGTACCGAGGCAGTGGTTGCCAGCATTGAGCAAGATGTGAAAGCCAAAGAGGGAATTACCAACATCACCAGTTTTGTTGGTGGTGGCGGCTTACGTTTTATGCTCACCTATGCGCCAGAAGCTCGTAACCCAAGTTACGGCCAACTGCTGATTGATATTGATGATTACACGAAGATTGCTCCGTTATTGGGTGAGCTACAAAGTGAGTTAGAAGCCAAATACCCAGATGCGTCCATCAAAGTGTGGAAGTTCATGCTTGGTCGCGGAGGTGGTAAGAAGATTGAAGCCGGTTTCAAAGGCCCAGATAGCGCGGTGTTGCGTCAACTGGCAGAGCAAGCGAAAGCTATCATGCTGGCGGACAGTAACTTAATAGCGGTTCAGGATGATTGGCGTCAACAAGTTCCTGTGCTTCGCCCTGTCTATTCTGCAGAAGAAGCCCAGCGATACGGGCTGACTACGATGGAGATTAACCAAGCTATCGCGCAAACCTTAACGGGTCGGAATGTAGGTGTATATCGAGAGGGAGATGATTTGATCCCAATCGTTGTCCGCGCGCCGGAAAGTGAGCGAAGCCACCAACGCGCGATTGAAAATACAGAAGTTTTCAGTCCGACAGTGGGTGCTTATATTCCAGTAAGTCAACTCGTGAACTCTGTTGATGTGGTATACCAAGACGCCATCTTGCGTCGAATTGATCGCATGCCGACGATTCTGGTGCAAGCGGATCCAGCGCCGGGTGTATTGACGGCAGACGCATTCAAGCAAGTACGTTCTCAAATTGAAGCCATGGAGCTGCCAGCAGGGTACGAGTTGAAATGGTATGGGGAATATAAAGCGTCGAAAGATGCCAATGAAGGGCTTGTAATCTCAGCGCCATACGGGTTTGCTGCGATGATTCTTTCGGTGATTTTTATGTTTAACGCGCTGCGTCAGCCACTGGTGATTTGGCTAACGGCACCGCTAGCGGTTGTCGGTGTCACCGTGGGGCTTATCATCTTCCAAACACCGTTCGAGTTTATGGCCATTCTCGGCTTCTTAAGCTTGATTGGTATGATGGTGAAAAACGCGATTGTATTGGTTGACCAAGCGGATGTTGAAATTCGTGAAGGTAAAACGCCATATACCGCGATCATTGATGCAGCACTAAGCCGTGCCCGTCCGGTTCTACTGGGCGCATTCACGACTATTTTGGGTGTAGCCCCGTTGCTGATTGATCCATTCTTTAAGAGTATGGCGGTGACCATTATGTTTGGTCTACTGTTTGCCACGATTCTTACTTTGGTCGTCATTCCGCTGTTTTACGCCATTTTCTTCCGCGTAGAGGTGGAAACAACGTAATCAACACCCTTAACTTAAAATGGAGCCTTGTGGCTCCATTTTTTGTTTTTTTGCTAGCAGTTTGACTGGTTAGTGAAGCGTTATACTCGATGCACCAAGCTTCCAAATAAAAGTGTGTTAATGACCGTTGAGTCGGCCAAGGTCCCTTAAACACATTTTTAGTTGTAAATCCCAGCACGTCCATAGGCTAATGGAGACTGAATAACCTATAACAACCGTTAAAGGGAACATAGCCTCTCCAAAAAGAGTAATCACGCTAGAGCACTTTTGATGGATTTTCCTAGGACTAGGAATAGTGGAGCTCCTATATTGTCACTTAACTCTCTGTTTGTTTTCATAAATACAGAGCTTTTTCTGCAACCCTTCCCCGATAAGGCGTGTTGCTAGCAACGCGAGTTTCTCTGTTTATTGATTCTATAATGTGAGTAATTGTACAGGCATATATTTCTGGAATGTATGTCTCAATACGTATATTTGACGTATTGCGTATGGTATGAGGGTGTCTGTAATATCCCGAGCACTCGAATGAGAGTGAAAAAATATCCAAAAAAGTGTTTTCATAACGGTAGCTTAACTGAAAACGATGCTGCATTTAGGTTGTGGCTAACCGTCGTTCACAAACGGCCTTTTGGATAGGTTCTTAATTCTTACAACACTCAGTAATATAAAATGAAAAAGCTCATACTCGCATCTATGATCGCGACAGCTCTAACGGGTTGTGGTGGTGGCTCCGATGATCCATCGGCTCAGTTCGATAAACCTGTTATCAATGAAATACCTAAATTAGAAGCTCAAGTTCAAAACCCAGATAGTGATGTATTTACGTATTCCATTGATGCGTTCTCTGTAAGTGGTGAAGACCTAGTGTTTGGTCTGGAAGAAAATGAACACACATGGATTACGATCAACCCTAGAACGGGTGTGATTTCTGTTGACTTAAATTACGCAGTTACGGGTACATATACATTTGTAGTTACCGCAAGTGACAGTAATGCTGTACAGAAGCAAACAGTGACGTTGGAAATTGCCACGTTTGAGGTCGATCCGAATAATCCTGAACCTGTCGTTTCGGATATCCCAACAATCAATGCACGTACGAATGTTGTCTCTACGTTCCAAATTGAAGCCATGGATAACGAGCCAATGTCGTTTTCGCTTGAGGGCACCGAATCAAATCCGCTACCTGAGTTTGTTTCTATTGATCACAAAACAGGCTTAATCACAGTTGATGCACATAGCGGCTCTCAAGACACTTATGAGTTTATTGCTAAAGTTTCTGATGGGAATAAAGCAGTCGAAAAAACGGTGACCTTAGTGGTTTCGTTTTATGCAGATCCTGAAAATCCAGATTTTCAAAATACAGTACCCTCGGTGAAAGCCATTGATCCTATTATTGTGAAAACGGGTAAAACCGCATCATCTCAAATTTATGCCAATGATGCAGATGGTGATTTTCTTTCTTACGTTTTAGCGTCGGACGCTCCGGAATGGGTCTCAGTGGACCAAGATGGCGTGATCATTGCAAAACCTAGTGATGAGCATGTTGGTAACTACAGTTTCAACGCGATTATCAGTGATGGCTTTGTTGATGTGAATCGCTCGGTTTCGGTTTTAGTTACAAGCTCTACACCACCAGTAACAAACACGCCACCAAGCGTCGCTTATTTTGACGACGTTCATGCAAAGCCAAATAAAGAAACGATCGTTCGAGTGAATGCTGCAGATGCCGAGGGAGATGAACTATCGTATTCCTTATCTCAAAACCCGGATTGGGTTTCGATTAATGCTGCGGGGGTCATTTCTGTAACACCGACCACAAGCGAACAGGGTAAGCACACTTTTACAGTGACCGTTTCTGATGGTACTTATAACGTAGAACGGGAAATTTCAGTACGCGTATTTGTGTCTCCAGACCATGTCGATCAAGCGGTTGTTTCTGAAGACCATAATCTTGCGACAGAAGCGCAACTGCTTGAGCGTGCAAAAGAGATCATTCTTGAAAAAGCGGTGGAGAAAGAAGCTTTATTAACTCGACTGTTCACAGGTGTTGATAGTATCGATTGGATCCCATCACACGATTCACAAATTATCACAAGTTTCTCATCGATTAATGACTCAACGGTAATCTTGCAATCGAACTCAAACCAAAGTGGTGGAGAGTCGAATGCGACACTTGCTGTAGCAGGCACCAAACCTAACGGTCAAAACTATGTGATTTTCGGCGGCAATCCGTTCGGCGTTCATGGTTCTGGCGATATTGATATTTACCTTAAGAATGTGATTAATTGGCTAATAGGTGAAAGCAAAATCACTCTGAATGTCATAGCGGTCAACCAACCAAACAGCGGTTATTTCTATCACCATAACAATACGAAAACGTGGCTAGAAAATAATTACCCTGAAAATCACACACTCAACGATTACCGTACTTGTGAGTATGAAAATATCAAAGCGTGCGCGATGGAAAGTCGTCCTGATTTCGTGATCCTTGGTTCTGATGATAGTGCTGGCCGTGGATACGAAGGCATCAAAGCTTCAATGGAGTACCTAGAACAACAAAAAATTCCATTTATTTTGGTATCCCATTTGCGCCATGCATCCGCTTTAATTAGTCCTATTCTGATTGAATCTGGTGTCACAACAGACACTAACTATTGGTCTAAAGTTACCTTGTCTGGAGCAAATAAAGATAATATCTCCGCACTCACTGATCAGCGCCTTGATGTTGTCCAAGACTTTATTAACGATGAGTATGACATGAGCGCAGTTGATGCTTGTGGCTCTAACTATATTGTTTGTGACACTGCACCGTTCTGGTCTGCATTTAGAACCAGCGCCGATGCGCTACGTAACGATATTTTATTTTTCGATAAGTTCAACATTGACCCATTCAGTGTTGACGGCTCAGAGCTCGCGAAAACCATTTTGCTGCTTGCTGATAAATATCGTTCCGAGATCGATTATCCGATTTCATTTAGTGAGCCGGAAGAGTGGTACCATGCGATGTTCGCAGACTGGATGGTATCTTACTCACGACCGGATAACCTCGCACAGTCAGACCTAGGTGAATACATTCACAAGGGCGATCCTGTGAAAGGCGATCTTGCGCATTACGAATACCCAGAAACCACCACGAAAACCAAAAACATCAGTGTGCCTTATGCAAACCAATGGACTGGAACAGGTTGGTATGCATTACCATCTCAACCTGTAACGTTAACGCGCAGTGGTGTGGATACTCATGATGTCTTTGTTAAGTTGTACTACGCTCGTCCTAATACCAACCGAGCATTTGAAACGAATTCATATAATCGACCATTGGAATTAACCACTCAGCGTTTAACGATTCCACCACAAGGTTCTGTGACATTCTCGACGCCTTATGGTGCGCCTATTTACTTGCACATTAATGGTGATGGTGAAAGTGAACTCACAACCAACATCACGGCGAGCGGGATCACTGAACATCCATTTATTGATGACTTCACAAGCGAAGAGCAGATTGCTCAATTTGAACAGTTAGTCAACACGACCGATCTTCCTCATGTCGATTTGAAATCTCCGTCGTATGAGCAGCATGCACGAAAAGACAAGTTAGGTGAAGGCGATGTGCGTCAGTTACTAACGATGCTTCGTGATGAGCACATTAATGGAATCTACTCATTGGCAGGTTTTAAAGTACAAGGCCAAAGTTTAGATCAGTCCACTGACAAAGATGCGATGGCGATTTGTAAGACGAAAATGGGAGTAGAGGATTGTACCGACGAAACGCTGCATGTTCGTAAGATTATCCAACATGCAAACTATGACCGCCACGCGCAATGTGGTGTAGGTTGCTCAGGAAACCCATGGGATTCTGCTTACAATATTAGCCCTAGAGGTTGGTTAGATGGGCACGAACTTGGTCATAACCTGCAAACTGGTCGTTTGCGTGTAGGTTATGCAACAGAAGAAAATCGAAACCTGTGGAATCAATACAGTGATCGTGCGGGTGAGAACTCAAACAATATTTTCCCTTATTATGTGATGTGGAATGGACATGCGGTTGTTGACGGCGAAACAACGCCTTTAAATGACGGCCACATGAACGGTAAAGAAACGTTCTTTGCCCTTCAATCTGATTATTCAAACGTGACGGACGCTGATGGTAACCGTGTGGTTTATACCCCTACTTGCGGCACTTTAGATGCGGGGAAAACGTCACGCCATGAAGCAATTTGGTCTAATGGTGGCTATGCGGCAATCAATGGCATTCGCATGTCTTTCTATACTCAGATGGCACTGCAAATGCACGGGAAATCACTCGCTGACGATTCAGTGTTAGAAAGTGGATGGGGTATTTACCCAATGCTTTACTTACACGAGCGTATTTACGGCAAATATGCAAAAGATGAAACAACGTGGAACGCAAACCGCGAACGTTTAGGCTTTGCCATGTTTGATTGGAGCAATTCACACGGAACCATGAATGGTATTCAAGGTAACGATTTTATGTTGGTGTCGCTGTCGTATTTGACGGGCATGGACTGGAATTCCTACTTTGAAATGTATGGTCTACGCAACTCTGATACCGCCAAAGCACAAGCGAGCGCTCACGGTGTGAAAGGCGCGGTTCCGGTAGGCATGTATGTTCACGAACAAGATTTACCGCCTGGGAATATGTCAGCAGGAATGACATGGTTGCCACTAGGTGGTGCAGACACAGTTTGGACGCGTGACGATAGCTCGCCAGCTAACTGCCAGTAATTACCCTATAAAAACATAAGCCTCGTATTAGCGAGGCTTTTTTTATTTTGTCACATAGGTGCTCCCACGATTTATTCGACGCACAGACTTGCTGCGTCAAAGAATGAAGTATGAATCATTCTTTGACCTAACAAACGTTGGTATTTGGAGGTTTCGATCTCCTTCAGTTGTTTGAATGACGTCTAACTTGGTCTGGTCA
This sequence comes from Vibrio sp. WZ-1, assembly GCF_052037695.1. Lineage (NCBI taxonomy): Bacteria > Pseudomonadati > Pseudomonadota > Gammaproteobacteria > Vibrionales > Vibrionaceae > Vibrio > Vibrio sp. WZ-1. The sequence goes on from NZ_JBQEQR010000064.1 coordinate 95,388, forward strand.
CCCAATGAGTCTGCTTTGACGCTTTTTTCGCCATTGTTTCCATGGCAATGAAAGGACAGCAAAAATAGTAATGGCGTACAACATTGACCAGCCTAGGCAGATAAATACTGCGGTACATAAGAGTAGCGAAACTCCTGCGAGAAGTTTGCTTGCTCCTTGCAGTAATTTATAAGCAGCGAGCATGGCAAGTAGGTAAACCAAAACAAAAATTCCGTTGGCAAGCTTGAGGAAAAACTCCAGATCCAATCCTGAGAGTGAGCCGATAACACAAGAAGCAAGTAAGATAGCACCGACGATAATTGTGGCATTAGCAGGCACACCACGAACCGATACGCGGGCAATCGCACTTGTTGGCTTGTACTCCCTTGCCTGTGCCCACACCATGCGAGCTAGGCTTTGGGTGTAGAGGTTGATGCTAGCAAAACATGCTGAGAAACCTATTAGACTAATTAGCCATTTGGCATGGTCACCAAATAGATGCGCACTTAACCAAGGGATAGAAGCGCTGTCGAACTCGGTACTGCCATACGCGCCAAACTTTAGGATCACTACTGAGCATGCCCAGTAGGTTACACCAGCGACAAAGCAGCCAACGATAATAGCAATAGGGAAGTCTCGTTGTGGGTTCTTAAATTCTTCTCCCATGTGTGCAAAGGCTTCTATGCCGACAAAGCACCAGAACATGACCCCAAGAGCTGCGGCAATCGACCAAGTCGAATCCATGGTGATAGCTGGCATCGTAAGATCGACATAGCCAACATCGCCTTTCCATAAAAACGCGCCAACCAAAGCAAAAATACTCAATGCAATAACGGTTTGCAGACGTCCTGATGATTTAGTACCAAGCAAACTAACGAAAACTAAGAGAGCGACCGTGAGAACTTGTGCGAAAAGGTGGTTGCTGATTGCCTCTGGTAACAGTTGTTGTAAAAAGCCCGCGGCCAGAGCAACCGCGGCAGGGACACCAACAGGAATCACGCTGACAAATAACCATGCAACGCTGCTTTCTAATTTGGGGTTAAAGGCTTTACGGACAAAAAAGGCAGTGCCTCCAGCATTAGGGTAGCGCTTACCGAGTTGTGCAAAAGTAAGCGCAATTGGGCAGATAGCCACGAACAATACAATCCAAGCCCACAGAGAAAAGTGTCCTGCGATGCCAGCTGCAATTGCCGGAATCATAAATAGGCCTGTTCCCATTAAAGTGGTGGAGAGCTGACCAATGCCTGATATCAGCGTAATGTCTTTGTTGAGTTGTTCCATTCCTGCCCCTGAGCTTCCATATGCCGTGAGTGTCAAGCATAGCTAATTTCTGCATAACAATATGATGTTGTCGACCGTCAAAATGACGGTTGTTGTGCTGATAACCTTCAAATTGTCGGTTTTCAACAAGTGGTAATTGAGTAGAATGGAAAAATTAAGGAAAGCTTGGTGAGTTTATGGACAAATTTGATCATCAAATCATAGAACTATTGCGTCAAAATGCTCGTCTCTCAATTACTGAAATCGCGGAGCATGTCAGTTTGTCACGCTCGGCAGTCACGGCCCGTATAAAAAAGTTAGAAGCCGATAAAGTCATCCTTGGTTATCACGCTGATATAGCAACATCTAACGAGTCGACGATTTGTGCTTACATGGCGCTAAAGTTTGATACTTCAGCGTCCACCCACCATTGTGATGCGTACTCCAATGAGTTGTACAAAATCGATGGGGTAAAGTGGTGCCATGCTATCAGTGGCGAGACCGATATGATGCTGTTTGTTGAAGTGCCTAATATCGCTCGTCTGAATGAGATTCGAGATCATATTCAACGTTACCCAGAACTTCGTAATGTCATGACACATACCGTGTTGACTGAGTTCTTTAATACCACAGGGAGCAAGTTCGTAAAATGACAGAGAAAGACATCGTCCTCAACTTCTGGAAAGCGATGGAGGGTAATGATTTCTTTGCGGCGGCGGAGTGCCTTACGCCAGATTGTGAAGTGATTTGGCCGTTAACCAAAGAAGTAATTCGAGGCAGAAAGAACTTTGCCGAGCTCAATTCTGCATACCCCGCAGAAGGTGAGTGGACCTTCACCATTGAACGTATTGTGGCGGATGGCGAGCAAGTGGTTACCGATGTGGTGGTGAGTGATGGTGTTCGAACCGATCGAGCAATTACCTTCCACACTGTGCGTGAGGGGCTGATTTGCAAGCAAGTCGAATACTGGCCAGAAGAGTACGCTGCAGCACAGTGGCGTTCAAAGTGGGTCGAGCATGCTGAATAATATCAACCTAAATTTATTACGTTCTTTGCATGTTTTACTCGAAGAGTGCCATGTAAGTCGAACGGCTGAGCGGTTACACATTACGCAGTCGGCTGTTAGTCGCCAGCTGGCTCAGCTACGTGATCTATGTGGCGATCCTCTATTAGTGCGTCAAGGTAACCAGCTGATTCCAACACCCAGAGCACTAGTGTTGAAAGAAAAGTTAGATGCGTTACTTGCGGAATTTGACCACCTTCTTGATGACAAACCTTTCGAACCTTCGGATTGGAAAGGAGAGTTAGTCTTTGCATCGAGTGATTATGTTGCCCAATACGTGTTGCCAGACATTGCTTCACACTTGAGTGGTTTTGCGCCTCAGTTAGACATGGCTTACCGACTATGGCAGCCGGACTTTCTTGATAAGCTCCATGAGAGCGGTATTCACATCGCCTCTTCAATGTACCCGGAAAAACCGCAAGGAGTATCGAGCGTGAAGATCGGTGAGGATTCGTCAGTCTGTTTGATGAAAGCCTCTCATCCGTTAGCAAAGCAAGAGCATATCAGCGTTGAAGATTTAATTTCATATTCTCATATCAAAGTGACTGGTGGTGGTGATAAAGATTCCTACACCGATTTGGCGTTAAGAGAGTTAGGTCATACGCGCCACGTTACGTTCAAAGTGCCTTTCTTTTCTGCTGCCATCAATCGTTTGGTTTCAAGTGAACATTTAATGGTGGTTCCAGAGCATATTGCGGTTAACCTCGCGAAGCATTGGGATTTAGCCCATAAATCGCTGCCTCTCGAAACCCCTATTCATCAATATTGGTTAATGTGGCATCCGAAATACGATACGGATCCAGCGCATAAATGGGTTCGAGAAGAGATTCGTTCAGTGATGCAAATTTCAGAGTATTCCATTCGCTAATAAGTGCATTGTTATGCTATGACTTGGAATCATGGCTAGTATGAAAAACTTTGATTTCTACTTATACCTATTCCGTTGATAGATTAGCGTCAAAGAGGGGAGATTCTTATGACACTAACAGTTTGGTTATCACTTTTTACCGTGTGTTTATTAGGGGCGATGTCACCAGGCCCAAGTTTAGCCATTGTTGCTAAACACTCGTTGGCGGGTGGTCGTGTTAATGGTTTCGCAACGGCTTGGGCGCACGCATTTGGTATTGGGATTTACGCGTTCATCACTTTAATTGGTTTAGCGGTAGTACTTCAGCAGAGCCCATTGCTGTTCAAGACCATTAGCCTTGCTGGTGCGGCTTACTTGGCATATTTAGGGTTCAATGCATTGCGCTCAAAAGGTGGCGTAGCAGCAAAGTTGGAGTCTGGCGAAGAGACAACGGTCATTCAATCTGCGCGAGAAGGCTTTTTGATTTCGATTTTAAGCCCGAAAATTGCTTTGTTCTTTATCGCACTATTTAGCCAATTTGTGGCACTAGGAAATGATCTCAGTAATCAAATGATCATCGTGGCGACGCCATTTGTTGTCGATGGTTTGTGGTACACCTTTATCACGTTGGTACTGTCCAACTCACGCGTCGTTGATCGTATTCGTTCAAAAGCAGTACTCATTGACCGACTGTCTGGCATCGTTTTAATGCTCTTGGCAGTGCGAGTGGTAGTGACGATTTAATCAAGCTGAGAACACGACGAACAGAAGGAAGAAAGGTTACCGAAATGGTAGCCTTTTTTGCGTACGGCAAACAAAAAAACATCCTAACTCTAAACGAGATAGGATGTCAGCAAGGAAGGTTACTCAGGAACATAGGGGGAATGTGGAACCTTCATAAGCGTTAACGACGAACTTCTTCAAACTCGCCTTCAAGCGCGTCGGATTTGCCCGTATTGAACTCATACTCTTCATGTATTTCTTGCTGCATTTGTTTCACGCGCTTTTCAATACGTTTGCCAGTAATCAGTGCTGCGATGGTCAATGGAATCGCCATGATTAGGCTAAATACCAAAGTAAAAAAGCCAGTAATCAGTGCTAGTGCAGTAACGATAATTCGATTCATAATCATGACCTCTCTTTCAATCTATGGGTTCATATTAATAATCTGAACATGAACGAAACATGAACATACCCAAATAACCTCAAAATTCTAGTTTCAGCAAGATTGTCTTGGTTCGTAGACGCGGCGACGATTTGAAGTTCTAGTGATTCTAAATCGAGAATCGTCAACAAAGTATTCGAGCCAAGACAACTTGCCCTAGGGAGCGTGTTACTAACGCCATTTCTTTGATAAATCCCTCGGCAATAGTGAACTATTACGCAAGCGATTTATCTTTGAACTAGCGCTAGTAACAACGCTCTGAATTCTGAATATTGAGGTCATTTGGGTATCTAACGTTCAATTTCGCATCGATTTGTCTGAGGAATGTCAAACCGCTCAAAAAAGAAAAAACGCCCGAACTAAGCGGGCGTATAAAACGGGGGATAACTGTTATTATTGTTTTAGAACAAATGAGGTGATAGATCGCTACACATTGTGGTTAACGTCGTGGAGCGTAGTTGACCTTATTGAGGGAAAGTCTGGTAACGAACACCCATCATTTGTTCCATACAGTGCACGACTTGGCAGCTGTAACCGAATTCGTTGTCGTACCATATGTACAGTACGCAACGCTTGTCTTGTGCGATAGTTGCTTGACCATCAACTACGCCAGCATGACGAGAACCTACCAAATCACTAGACACAACTTCCGTAGAATCGGTGTAATCGATTTGAGCGGATAGCTCTGAATTGAGCGCCATACCTCGCAAGTACTCATTCAGGGAATCACGGTCGACGTCTTCACCAAGGTTCAAATTAGCAACTGCCATTGAAACGTTAGGTGTTGGGACACGAATCGCATTACCCGTTAGCTTACCTGCTAGCTCTGGTAGGGCTTTTGCTACTGCTTTCGCGGCACCTGTTGAGGTCAGAACCATGTTTAGAGAAGCACTACGACCACGACGATCTCCCGAATGGAAGTTGTCGATTAGGTTTTGATCGTTGGTGTAGGAGTGAACGGTTTCAATATGACCTGAAAGCACACCATATTTGTCATTTAGCGCTTTGAGTACTGGCGTAATAGCGTTAGTTGTACAACTTGCTGCGGAGATAATGGTGTCAGTTTCTTGAATGACAGATTCGTTTACACCAAATACGATGTTCTTAATATCACCTTTGCCTGGTGCCGTTAGAAGTACTTTTTCTGCACCTTTGGACGCTAAGTGTTGGCTTAGGCCTTCAGCATCACGCCAAACACCAGTGTTATCAACCACAAGTGCATTATGAATACCGTAAGCAGAGTAGTCGACATCACTTGGTTGGTTAGCGTAAATGATTTGGATGTAGTTACCGTTAACAATCAGAGCTTTACGCTCTTCATCTACCACAATGCTACCGTTGAATTGGCCATGAACCGAGTCACGTCTTAGCAGACTTGCGCGTTTCTCCAGATCGCCTTTTTTGCCACCTCGAACGACGATCGCACGTAAGCGCAGTGGGTAGCCAGGGCCACTTTTCTCGATTAAAAGTCGGGTTAGTAGACGACCAATTCGCCCAAAACCATAGAGCACAACATCACGAGCTTCGAGGGAGGAATCTGCATCACGTGCGCCACTTAGGGCTGTTTGAAGAAAATCTTCAAGTGCTGATGCATCATCATGATCTTGCCAGTACATATTGGCTAATTGACCAATATCAACACGACATGACGAAATGCTCATTTCGCAAAGTGCTTGGACGATAGGCATGGTTTGTTCTAAGGAGAGAGGGGAGCCTGTATAGCGGCGGGCAATTCGGTGAGTTTTGAGAATGTCGATAGTGGTTGCATTGATCAGTGTTTTACCAAACAGGACAACTTCAATGCCTTTTTGACGATATAGCTTACCAATAAGAGGGGAGATGGATTCGGCAATCGTTTGGCTTGTTTGCCAGTCTTGGAGATATTTCTCTGGACTCATTGTTGTTTCGGACCTTTCACGTTTTGGGGCTGACTTTACTCTCTCCTGTTACCTCTCCGGTAAAGTGTGAGAGTTTGTTATGTAATGTGGTTGTAATAATTTTGTGTGCGAATTGTACGGTGTGACCTCTTATTCTGCTAGGAAAAATAATATGAGATAAATCACCGCATTCTTAGGTATTTACTGTTAAATGTAGGGTGATTTGTATAGCAATTAGTGATATTGACTTTAGTAAAGTTAGATACTTAATTCGCGATGATAACGCTCTAAGTCTTATTTATTCTGATGGATGCAATTTCTAGTTTCAGTAAAAAGGAGATGCGAATCTGTTTGTAAACAAAAATAGTAATCATAAGTCGGGCTTAACAAAGAAATTCCTAGAGAGTCTTAAGTACAAGTCGCTCAGGGCATCAAGTAGGAAAATAGGTTTTCAAAAATTTGTGTTAAGTCACACAAATCTGCACCACACCAGATTTCTTGAGAGAGAGTGGGCTTTTAGGTGTTTCAAAACAAAGAATTTACTCTAGATTGACCCGACCAAAACGACGACAGTATGAAACTGGACTAGTATTTTAGAACGTCAGTTTTTTTCGGTTCTCAAAGCCAAGTGATAACGAAATTATCAATAAAGAGTCGTTTAGCTTTACTTACAATGATGCCCATCGTGGTTATCACATGGTTCGCATTGCTCCAGTTTTCACATACGACACAGCAGGTGGAAAGACTGAACCTAACAGTCAACAATATTCATACGTTAAAGACTATCTCGGATGCAGCCAACTTTGTATATCGCTCTGTGCGAGAGCGACAACATCAAAAAACAGATGTGCTTTCCGTTGAGTTGGAGCTACATCAGCAAGAAGTTCAGCAGTTTTATAACCAGTTTGCTCGTAACCCAAATACACGTGATTTTGCTTTAGAGTGGAAAGAAGAAGCGCTCCATGTGTTTTCATCTCCACTGGATGAAGTTGTTGAATCGGGTGATATTGCCTATCAAATGATGGCATTAATGCTCAAGTCGGTGAATCGGGAATACCACCAATTAGAAAGCGATGATTCTCAATGGACTCAAGACATCATAGCCCATTTGGCTGAGCTGTCTTTCTGGACGCAAAAAGAAGCATGGCTAACCTATACCCTTGCAATCAGCGGTTACACACAACCGAACAGGGACACTCTTATCAAGGTGGTCGATAAACAGCAAGAAAGCCTAGATAGCTTTTTGCTTTTAGGGGCGGATAGCCAGCAAGTTTTCAAGTTACTCGATTTTTTCCAATCAACTCGCTACCGACAGAATGTACAGAGTCGTTCTCAGTTGATTGACGGTAAAATGTCTCAAGTCGAACTTCAGTTCTATCTTGTGGATTTAGATTATCGGCTACAACGGCTACTTCTGTTGATCAAAGGTTTTTCCATTCAAGCGGAAGAGCGTTTGATGTCTGCAGTAGACTATGAAAAAAGAGAGCTTGTTATCATCAATGTTACTGTCTTGCTGGTGGTGACCTTACTATGCTTTTTGGGAGGAACAACTTGGTTTCGCGTCCATTCAAAGCTGGGCGCAATACTTCATGCTCTTCGTGGGAGGGGTGAAAGAGGCAGCAGTGCAAAAATCACGGTAGACGGTAATGATGAGTTTACCGAGTTTGCACGGCAGTTGAATAGCATCATTGAAGAGCAAAGTTTGAAAACAGATGAGCTGGTTAAAACTCGCGAGTCAGCTATTGCAGCGAATCGAGCGAAATCTGTTTTTCTTGCCAATATGTCCCATGAAATCAGAACCCCACTTAATGGCATTATTGGGATGACAGAGATCCTTTCGCACAGTGAGTTAGACAGTCACCAGCAAGAGATCTTAGAAAACATTGATACTTCATCGCACTCATTACTGATTTTGCTCAATGATATTTTAGACCTCTCAAAAATTGAATCCGGTAACCTCAATCTTTCGCTTACAGAAGCAGATATACGAGAGGTAATCTACCAATCGTTGATTCTGTTCCATTCAAAAGCGACCAGCAAGAGTATTGAACTTCACGTTAATCTTGATGAAAGTATTCCTGCTTTGGTGAAAGCAGACGATCATCGAATTAAACAAATCATTACTAATTTGCTTAGTAATGCCATCAAGTTTACGGATGATGGGTATATCTCTGTAGACGTTGGATATCAGCGAAAGAGTGCTTCGAAAGGGGCGTTACACTTTAAAGTTACTGATACCGGCATTGGTATTGATGAGAGCCAGCTGAGTAATATATTTAAACCTTTCACCCAAGAAGATGACAGTATTACTCGTCAATTCGGAGGGACTGGGTTAGGCCTTGCCATATGCCGTCAACTTGTTTCCATGATGGGAGGGGAACTCAAAGCTCAGTCACCTAAGGGATACGGCAGTAGTTTTGAGTTTTCTATTGAGGTTGAAATCGTAAGCCGTCAGCTTTGGCGATCTCAGGTTGTAAAGCGTGGTCTACTCATCTCTGATAACTATCGCTATTCACCTCAACTTGAACGTGAATGTCGATTAGCGGGAATCGTACTAACGGGGGTTGATGATGCAAAAGATGCTTGTGGTCTGAAAGGTGAGTTTGACGTTGTTTTTTATTGTTATAGCCTACACCAAAACATCAATAAAGATCTTGAGCAGTTGGCGCATCGCTATCCTCTCGAAAAAGTCATCGTTTGTCAGCATCATCTATTTACTACTCATATTAATTTAGAGCGGGTTCATGCCTTGCTCACTCAACCGTTTTTAGGCAAGCGTTTCCAAGCTGCAATCACTGAACTGGCTGAGCACCAATTGAGGAAATCTCAATCTCTCGTTGATATAGCAGTAAACGCGCAGCCTTTGGAACCGTTTGCTGGTGGTAAACACAAACGAATCCTTATAGCAGAAGATAACTTGATGAATCAGAAAATTGCCAGTTTCTTCCTAGAAAAGGCGGGGTATGACTATCTCATAACGAGTAATGGGCAAGAAGCATTGGATGCGATCACTCAAGGGGGAGAGTTTGACGCGATATTGATGGATTGCATGATGCCAGTGATGGATGGGTTGACAGCAACGGAAGAGATTCGCCGTTGGGAAGATAAAACGAAAAAACACAAAACAACAATCATTGCGCTTACTGCGAGTGTCTTGGAAGAGGACATACAAAAGTGTTTTTCAGCTGGAATGGACGCTTACTTACCGAAACCCTATAAGTCTCATCAGTTATTTGAGTTGTTTAAAGAGCTAAAGCTTGCTTAAATCGCCCCTGAAAGCTGGACTCTTTGTGGCTTTAAGAACGATAGAGAAAAGGAAGTAACATGTTCAAACTTGCTGTGATCGGGACAAACTGGATCTCTCAACAATTTGTTGAAGCGGCGATTCAGACCAAAGAATTTTGCCTACAAGCGGTTTATTCACGTGATGTCGTGAAAGCGCGTGAATTTGGCGCACCTTACAATGCTGTATCCTACTACGATAGCCTTGATGCATTAGGGGCAGACCCAGACGTTGATGCAGTGTATATCGCCAGCCCTAACTCGCTGCATGCACCACAGGCTGTTAAAATGCTTGAATCTGGCAAGCACGTCATTTGTGAAAAGCCGTTGGCGTCAAATGCTCTTCTGGCCCAAGCCATGTTTAAAGTGGCGGAAGAGAATAATGTCGTATTGTTTGAAGCTTTCATGTCGCCCTACACGCCCAACTTCCAAGTGCTGAAAGACAACTTGTCGACGATTGCTCCTCTTCGTCATGCAACCATCAGTTATTGTCAGTATTCCTCTCGCTATCAGAAATATTTAAACGGTGAGAATCCAAATACCTTTAACCCAGAGTTTTCCAATGGTTCTATCATGGACATCGGTTACTACTGCGTAGGCTCTGCCATTGAGCTATTTGGTGAGCCTAAAAGCATACAAGCAAGCGCTCATCTTTTGCCTTCTGGTGTTGATGGCTGTGGTAGCGTGACTCTGGCTTACGATGGCTTCAATGTGAATTTATTGCATTCAAAGGTGAGCGATTCATTAATCCCAAGTGAGTTCCAAGGCGAGCAGGGTAGCGTACTGGTGGACATGATTGCCACAGGACGCTGTGTTGAACGTATTTTGCGAGGGCAGGACAAAGAAGTGCTGACGTTACCTCAAGAAGAGAACCACATGTTCTATGAAGCGCAGGCGTTTGCCAAACAACTTAAAATCGGCGTGATTGATGAGCAAATGAAGCAGCGTTCATTGACCGTCGCAAAAGTTTTAACCGAAGTAAGAAGACAAACTGGCGTGATTTTCCCTGCAGACAGGGCGCCTTTACTCAGCTAATTTGATCTCTAAACTTGAGAAACGACAAAGCCCTCACAACGAGGGCTTTATTAAATGTGGCTTTCTTAAGCCGTTGCTCGGGCAGGTGCCAGCTTGTGAATCGTTTTTCGATACGTTAAATAAGCTGCGATGCCTGCCATGAGGTTACCTAAGCAAGCGCCAATCAGCAGCCCTTTGATACCGCCCATTTGTGCACCAATCCATAGACACGGTAGGAAGAACAAAAAAAGGCGTAATGCTGAAATAGTTAACGCGGTATATGACTTACCTAAAGCGTTACAAATTGACACCATCAACATACACACCCCAAGTGACCCCAAACTGATAGGGACAATCATTAAGTGCATCTCAAGTACGCTAGTCACTTTCGCATCGCTGGTCATCAGGAGTGCAAGTGGATCAGCAGCAATAAAAGTGATCACTGCAATCAAGAACTGAAAACCTAAGATGAATTTAACGGCAATAGAAACCAGCGCACGAATATCGGTGTAGTTTTTCGCTCCCAATAAGCGTCCGATCATAGGGGGCATCGACATGGTCAGCGCCAATACCGATACAATGGCAAAAAACTCATAGCGCGAGCCCAACGCCCAAGAGGCAACAGCAGCTGTACCAAAGCTAGCAAGCAGCTTAGTGGCTAACATAGAGGACAGAGGTGGCAGTAATTGGCTGATCATCGCTGGCCCCATAATGTTGCCAATCGATGTCACGCTCTTGAGTACATTTAAGTCTTGCCATTGGAATGTGGCCCAGTGGTTTTTCTGCACGCGAGGTGCGACAACCAAGATGCCAAAGCTGAAAGCGATAATGGTCGCAATCGCAGCCCCATTTATGCCCAAATCAAAAGTGAAGATAAACAATGGATCGAGCACTAAGTTTATGCCGCTGGTGACCATCATCATGGTGCCGGGCAGCATAGTGTTACCGTTCGCACGGCAGATGCTGTAATAGAAATACAGCACTGCACCTACCCAAGAGCTTAGTAGCCACCACGGCCAATAGCTGTCGATGATTGGCATGACACTTTCTGGCGCACTAAGCAAAGTAAGAATAGGATAGCGCAGAGACCAAATAAGCAGACCAAAGATGGCTACGCCAACGGATCCGATCATTAGCACCAAGCCGCCCAATTGTTTCGCGTATCGGGCATCGTTCGCGCCCAATGCTTTGGATATCACTGCGGTTGTGGCGATACCTAAACCAACTTGAATACCGATAACCACCATTTGTAAAGGTAGAGTAAAGCCTTGAGCTGCTAGTGGTAGTACGCCCAACTGACCAATGAAGGCACTATCGACAAGCTGGAAGCTCATCAACGACAACACACCAAACAGCATTGGCCATGTCATAGTAAATAGCTGCTTTGCTAAGGTTGGTTGTGTGTTAGAAGAATTAGAAGGCATAGGAGTGTTGCGTGTTTTTGGAACAAAAATTGTTTTTATTGTACACACTGTGCAACAAAGAGACAAAAAGAAACCCCGAGCAAGTTATCCCTGCTCGGGGTTGAAATACTGAACTAGTTGCGCTTATTTTTTGCCGCTAGTTTGCTTGTCTTCTTCAGTCAGTTCGCGAATACGACGGCTGATGTCACGACGAGCTTTAGAGATCTCTGCGCTCTTGATGATGTGATCGTCAACGCGGTCTTCGTAGTCTGCTTTCATGTTTTTAATGATTGCAACGATTTCATCGTGAGTCATTTCTGGTTTGATGTAGTCTAGAAGGTTTTCTAGTAGATCTACACGTTTACGGTTGTCACGGACTTTCTTTTCGTTATCAAGCAGCTCACGTTTTAGTTTGTTTTTACGACGAGCTTGGTTCACGATTTCAAATACGCTACTCATGGTTCCCTTTCCTAATTTGTGAATATCTGATTCGATTAAAGCACAACATCCCGTGGCATAACAGTCTTAAGATCAAACGCAACGTTGAGTTGAGCATTTATTCATCAATTCAGGTGCGGCTTTAACAAACACAGCGAAAAAGCACGATTGTTGTTCAGTTGAGTAGTGAGATGCGTTGTCATAGCGAAGTTCTGGTTATATTATCTGTGTTAATTACTACAGAAAATGAAGCTCGAAATGAACTCTGGGAATATTGCGGAGCCGGTTGAAAGCCAAGATCCTGAAACAAAGGATGAATCTTTGGCCGAAAAACTAAAAGCGGCGTACGTAGACGCAAGAACACAACTCGAAATCACCGAAGTCGAACTTAATCGGTCGAAAATAATGGTGGTGGATGAGAATGGAAAAATGACCAAAGTGTCGATTTTATCAGAGCATTGAGACCTAACCCGATTCGCAAAGGGTGTCAGGTCCATGCACTATGCTTTAGCCTGATACCCAAATTCAAATGCAAAAATAATAAGGAAATGCATTATGAAAGTTGAGCTAACGGCAATTGAAGCAAGAGTAATTGGTTGCTTAATCGAAAAAGAAGTCACGACCCCCGATCAATACCCCCTAAGCCTTAACGCACTGACCAACGCATGTAACCAAAAAAGCAACCGTGAACCAGTGATGTCGCTATCTGAAGCTGATGTACTAGATGCGGTAGATGCATTAATTGAGCGCCGACAAGTCAGTGATGAAAGTAGCTTCAATAGCCGAGTAAGCAAATATCAACATCGATTCTGTAACACTGAATTCGGCGACTTAAAGCTTACAGAACAAGAAAAGGGCATCGTATGTTGTATGCTGCTTCGTGGTGCACAAACACCAGGTGAAATCCGCACACGCACTAACCGTTTAGCGACATTCAACGATGTTAAAGAAGTTGAAAACGTGCTTGAACATCTTGCAAGTGAAGAAAAGGGGCCGCTCGTTGTTAAATTGCCTCGCGAAGCTGGTAAGCGAGAATCACGTTACATGCACCTATTCTGTGGTGAAGTGGATGTCAGTGAACTGGCAGTGGCAAGTGCCGCACCATCTTCTGCGGGTTCTGAACGTATCACCCAATTAGAGCAAGAAGTGGCAGAGCTTCGTGAAGAACTTGCAACTCTGAAAGAACAGGTCGAATCACTGCTTTCATGAGTGATACTGCCGATAAAAACTGGAGCGTCTATTTAATACGTAATAACCGTAATGCGCTATATTGCGGTGTTACTAATAATATTGAGCGTCGTTTCAACCAGCATCAAAGCGGCAAAGGAGCCAAAGCTTTAAAAGGGAAAGGGCCTTTGGTGTTGGAATGGTCAAAAAGCTTTGAGTCAAAAATACACGCCATGAAAGTCGAATATTTCATAAAGCAGTTACCTAAAAACAAGAAAGAAAAAATCGTCATAGGGAACGCGACTCTCAGTTGTGATGACTTCGGTGTGCATTATCTTACTTAGCTAACAAAACCGCCTTACTACGGCGGTTTTTTTCTTGTTTGTAGGTACCAATTCATTGGACTCTAGCTCATAATAGAAACCAAATTCCTCACAAAATTTTATCAAATATAAGTATGGAATTTGTCTTGCGTTATATGGATACAGCGTACTTTCGAAATGGAATGCTTGGCTAGGTACTAAGAATTAAGCCCCACAATGATGGCGGCAAAATAACAAGAGCATAGAATGAAAAAAGCGCTTATATTTTCGCTATTCTCCTTAATTGGTGTTTCTTCAAACGCCTACTCAACCCAGGTACTAGATGGGTACTGGGCGTATCAGGAGTATTTAGAACAATTCCCAAATCAGCGAGCACTCACTGAAAAGTTGGGTGACGCTGTTAGAAATTATCCGGTTCCGTTAAGAACAAAGCAGCCCCATCCACTCAAGATCTCCGTTGTGTACCCGGGGCAACAAGTATCGGATTACTGGGTGAGAAATATTGAAGCTTTTGAGAAAAGGCTAGATAAGCTGAAGATCAGTTATCAAATCAATCAGGTCTTTACACGTCCAAATGCTGATATCAAGCAGCAAAGTGTGTCATTAATGGAAGCGCTTAAAAGTAAATCTGATTATTTGATTTTTACTCTCGATACTACTCGTCATCGTAAATTTATTGAGCATGTTCTAGACTCATCGGAAACTAAACTCATTTTGCAAAACATCACCACACCAGTAAGAGAGTGGGATAAAAGACAGCCGTTTCTCTATGTTGGTTTTGATCATGCCGAAGGAAGCCGTGCATTAGCGCAGGAGTTCGGGAAGCGATTCAAGAAAGAGAGCAAATTTAGTGTTTTGTATTTCTCTGAGGGATACATTAGTGACGTTCGAGGGGACACTTTTATCGAGCATGTTACCCGTGAAAATGGTTTTGCTCTAGAGTCGGCTTTCTATACAAAAGCAACCAAAGTATCTGGGTATCAAGCGGCCAAAATCAGTCTAGAAAAGTACCCAGATATTGATTTTATGTATGCCTGCTCAACCGATGTCGCACTTGGAGCCGCCGAAGCGTTAGATGATCTTGGGCGTGACGATATCATGATCAATGGTTGGGGCGGAGGTTCAGCCGAGCTTAATGCAATACAAGGTGGTCAACTTGATTTCACTGTTATGCGGATGAATGATGATACAGGAATTGCAATGGCTGAAGCGATAAAGTGGGATTTAGAAGGGCAATCTGTCCCTACCGTATTTTCTGGTGATTTTGAGGTAGTGACCAAGTCAGATAAACCGGAACGAATTGAACAACTCAAGAAACGCGCATTTAGATATTCAGATAATTGATGTCAGCTCAGTTAAATTCAACCAAGCGTCGCTCTTTGGCGACGCTGATCACCCGCATTATCGTCGTCGTTTTGGCGCCGATTATCTTTGGAATCTTTGTCCAGAGTTACTACTTCTCCAAACAAATTATTTGGCAGGAAGTTGATCGTAACAAACAGCAAACTTCCTCTTTAATCCATAATATTTTTGATAACCATTTTGCAGCGATTCAAATCCATCACGATAGCAATTCCAAAAGTGAAGTTGTTCGAGACTTCTACTTGGACAGAGACGCTGAAAGACTCAATTATTTCTTTTTAGGTATTGATCAAAGTGACCCTTCACACACGCCGGAGTTTCGATTTCTCACTGATCATCACGGTATTATTTGGGATGATGGTAATGCTCATTTTTATGGGGTAAATGAAGTCATCTTAGCGGGAATGGCGAAGAAGATATCTTTCAGTAGTAATTGGTACTATTTAAATGTCCGCACTTTGATGGGGCAGAGACATATGCTGCTAAGACGTGTACCAGTAATCGATACGTCAACTGGTGAAGTCTTAGGCTACTCATTTATTTCGATTGTTCTAGATAATAACTTTTCTTTGATGGAAAAACTGAAAAGTGAGAGCAATGTAGATAACGTACTTCTGATTGCAAACAATGAATTGCTCGCAAACTCTTTCGATGATGGAGAAAGCTACTCGGATAAAGATATTATTGCACGTCGTGATTCAACAAAAAGACTAGATAAGCTACTGGTTATTGAAACGCCGATAATGGTCAATGCTTCAATGACTGAGCTATGTTTATTGACGGTTCAAGACAACCAGGGTGTTGTATCTCTTCAAATTCAGCATCTCCTAGCAATGTTAGCCTCTATTATTGGCTTATTGATGATCGCATTGATGGCAAAAGAGTGGATGGAAAGCAAGGTTGCAGCGGCCCTTAACACTTTAATGTCCTATACAAAATCAGCCAGTGACGAAGACCGATTTGAGCGATTTGTTGGTTCAGATATTGAAGAGTTCAACCATATTGGTTCGACCTTGGAAAGCACGTTTGAAGAGCTGGATTCACAGAAGCAGTCTTTTCGCGACCTGTTCAACTTTGCATTGTCTCCAATTATGGTTTGGTCTGAGAGTGCAGTACTAATTCAAATGAACCCTGCAGCAAAGCGTGAGCTTATTATTGGTCAAAGTGATTCTGGCCAAGAGGCGATACACCCAGTATTCCAAAAATTTAAAGAAAAATTGACGCCACATTTAAGGATGTCCGCGCAAGGAGCCACGTTAACAGGGGTCAATGTACCCATCGATGGCAAGGTATTTCGTTGGAATTTATCACCGATTCGCGTTGATGGTGGGATAAGTGGAATCATCGTTCAGGGGCAAGATATTACGACACTGATTGAAGCTGAGAAGCAGAGTAACTTAGCGCGTCGAGAGGCAGAAAAATCAGCCCAAGTAAGAGCGGATTTTTTGGCGAAAATGAGCCATGAGATCCGCACTCCAATCAATGGTATCTTAGGTGTGGCTCAATTACTTAAAGATTCCGTTGAACATGATGAACAACGTAAACAAGTCGATGTCTTGTGTCACAGCGGAGAGCATCTACTCGCGGTATTGAACGACATTCTAGATTTCTCCAAGATCGAACAAGGCAAATTTAACATTCAAAAACATCAGTTTTTGTTTGCCGACACCATGCGCACCATCGCTAATATCTATGGCCCTATCTGTCGAAAAAAAGGTGTTGAACTGATTATCGATAATGAGATTGAAGAAAACACTGAGATATTTACGGACCAAGTTCGTCTTAATCAAGTACTCTTTAATCTTATTAGTAATGCGGTGAAATTTACCCCTATAGGCACCATCAGAATCTTCTCTTCACTTGAGCAATTCCATGGCCACGATAGCAGTGTGCTCGTGATAAAAGTTGAAGACACAGGGATCGGGATTGATTCAAACAAACTAGACCAAATGTTTGAGCCGTTTATTCAAGAAGAGGCAACAACAACACGTGAATATGGCGGTAGTGGGTTAGGTTTAACCATTGTTAAAAACTTGGTTGAAATGCTTGAGGGTGATATTCAAGTTAGAAGTGAGAAAGGTAAAGGAACACTCTTTGTCATTACCATCCCGGTGCAAGACCGACTGCGACAAGTCGAGGAGCTTACCCAAGCCCTGAAACTTCCAGCAGAGAAACTGTTTAGTGATGCGTTAAGGGTGTTGCTGGTGGAAGATAACCATACTAATGCCTTTATTCTTCAGGCTTTTTGCAAGAAATATCAGATGCAAGTTGATTGGGCAAAAGATGGTATCGAGGCGATTGAGAAGGTCAAACAGCATCGCTATGACTTGATTTTGATGGATAATCAATTACCACACTTAGGCGGTATTGAAACAACCAAAACCATTCGAGACGTTCTTAACATTGCAACGCCAATTTATGCCTGTACCGCTGATACAATGAAAGAAACAAGCGAAGCGTTTATGGCCGCTGGCGCAAACTATGTTTTGCTTAAGCCAATTAAAGAAAAGGCATTGCATGCTGCATTTATGGACTTTAAGAATCGATTTATTGAGGTAGGGTCTTAGGATTATATAGTCTGTCTTTACAAGTTACCTGATGCAAATGAATACTCTAGAAGCTGAACTTTAAGCTCATTACTCAGTGGTACTTCTGAAGTGAACTTAATACCAACCATCCAGCCTTTGTTCAGCTTTTTGATATTAGCGATAGAGCAAGGGTGGTCTGCTTCAAGGTATTCATCAAGTGGTGATGAAATAGATACCTTATCGCCCACCTCAAATTCAGGCTCAACAAGGCTAGTAAAACCACAACCTGAAATTGAGAAATCGACAAGTGTTCCTTCATATACATCATTTTCATGATTCAGTGTGCATGCTAACTCAATTTTGTAGCGCTCATGTTCTCTAACTGGCTTTGATACAAAGGATGATGGAACCCTTAAGAACAGAAGAGGTGAAGGCCTCTGCTGAACAAACAACGTGGTCGTCTTGAAAGCAATAACATGTCCCAAATCGGTTTTTGAAATGCCTCGGATTACGACATCAATGTTGTCGAGCTTTCGTAAGGCTTGCTCTTCAATAAGTCTAATTGGCACATCCAATAGTAAAAATGCACCTTCTTTTAAGCCGATGAAGGTTGCTGGGTAGGTGTACTTCTCAATTGGTCCAAACTCTAATGTAATGGAGAGTTTGACTCCACTTATGAGGAACTTGGGCAGTTCCTCTCTAGGATGCGTAGATGGCATAATAATAGTAGTTTTGTCATTGATAAATAAAGATTACTTAAAGCTTGGTTCTTTTCAAGCGCAACACTATCAGTGATGCGCTTTGTATCGTGGTCAAATCTCATTTTGTGCAAGATATCACGGATGGTTGGCTTACTAAGGCGCTCGTTTTGATCTTGAAAATTGCGGTGGTCGATAAGTGTCTTGATGGTGTTTTTTCATCAAGACATTGCTCGCGACAATACTACCGATAGTGACAAATGCTAATGCACTTATGGTCACTATATCAGGCTTTTCTGATAGCAAAGGTATGGCAAGTAGAGTGGCTAAAGCTGGAGTTAGTGAACCTAAAGCAGCGCTAGCTTCCGCCCCAATTTTTTTAACGGCATAGAGAAAAGTGAATGAAGCGACGAGTCCGGCACCGATGCCCTGCAACATCAGTTGCCACATTACGTCGCGCCAAGGCCATAGTGTCATAGGGGTTTTCATCAAGTAACTTTCTAGCCACCCGCAGGTGATTGCCAAGCTTAATAGAACGAGAGAAGAAATAGAGACAAATCCAGCGCAGGCATAAGCGTTAAGGTTACTGACTCTAGCGCTAATTGTAAAAACGGCCCACATAAGGCTACCTAGCAAGAACAGGGTATGGCCCTTGAGTTGCTGCCAGTTGTACTCATCGCCAATGTTAGACATCAAAAAAAGTATCACTCCGAATAAAACTGCGCAGAGCCCTAGAACGCGATGATTGGATAATGGTTGCTTATAAAACAATACGGCTATTGCAGAGACAAACAGTGGTAGGGTGCCTGGAATTAATGCGCTTCCATGTGCAACCGGCGCAAAGTGCATTCCCGTTCCCGCGATTATTAGATAAGGCAGCCCACTACCAATGATAAGACCGGCTTTATACCGCTTTGGAACAGCTTTGAGCGAAGGCAAGTATTTCACAACGAATGGCATGAGTATTACGCTAGGAATGATGAACCTAGTGATAGCGATATCTGCAGGTTCAAGCTTTGAATGTACACCAAATTTCAAAGAGATGAAAAAACTGGCCCAAACTAGAAGCGTTGCAAACATTGCACAATAACCAAGCAACATAATAAAAACCCATCAATGTAAATGAATTGTAATTATTACGTGTATTGAGAGATGAATGGTGGCAAACTTTAGCGTGTTTTAAGTCTTGATTAGCAACTGTCGTTAATAATTGGTAGATACTTAGTTAAAATCATCAAGGAGGGTGCGTTGGATAGGATCGACAAAAAGCTATTATCATTGGTACAGCAAGACGCGCGGCTAACAACTGGTGAGCTAGCTGATATGGTTGGGCTTTCGGCATCACCTTGTGCAAGGCGACTAAAGCGTCTCGAACAACAAGGGTATATTAGCGGCTATTATGCGATGCTTGAGCGAGAGAAAGTGGGTATTGCGATGACCGTTTTTGTGGAGATCAGTTTAAATAACCATCAAGCAAACTCGATAGATGAATTTGAGGTGGCGATACTTTCAATGCAAGAGGTAATATCCTGTCATGTGGTATCCGGTGCTTATGACTACTTGCTCGAAGTGGTGAGCCAAGACTTAAAAAACTACGAAGTGTTTACTCGTAAACTTCAGCGGTTGGATAATGTCAAAGATATTCATACGCATCTAGCAATTCGCCAAGTGAAGGGAAGTGGGGAGCTACCTATTTTTCTCTAAGCTCTGCCATTTGATAAAACATCATAGCCTTTTGCCCTCGGAACGACTAGCCAGGAATTCGTGTGAAATTTTTAGATAAACTTAGGATCTATCATTACCATCACAAACGTGAGAAGCAGTTCGATGGTGAGCACTCTCAAATTTTGGGGTGGCAGGACTTGGATAGTCAGATATCGAGATTTGAAGCGTTGTGTGGTGACTTTTGTTTCGAAAATCACTCCGTTTTAGATGTTGGGTGTGGATATGGCGATTTACTCGCATACCTAGAGTCTACAGAGCGCTTTCCAAGTTTTTATACTGGGGTTGATTTGAAGCGGAGTTTTGTGTCTGCGGCTAGGAAGAGAGAATTTCTAACGAACTGTACTTTTTTAAAAGGGGATTTTAGCAAGATGATCCTCAAAAAAAGTGATTTTGTGTTTGCCTCTGGCTCGTTGAACTATCAGACGAGTAATGCAAATCACACGGTGGAGATGATCCGTAAAATGTATGATTTAGCGAATGTTGCGTGCGTTTTCAATTTGCTCGATCAGGATAAACTACCCGCAATGAAACTGTTGGAATCACACAATAAAGAAGGTGTACTGCGGTATTGTAGAATCTTATGCCCAGAGAGCTATTTGATAGAGGGGTATTCTGCTCATGACTTTACAGTGGTTATGCTCAAAAAAGCGGAGTCAGTTTCCTAACTCCGCTTAAGAACTTTTAAGCCTTATTGGTTCTTATATTGTGATATTTCACAATCACCAGTCATTCTGTTTACCTTGAACGAAAATGCAGCTGAATGGTACTCCCTACCGTCACTCCAAATTGTTTCTCCAAAGATTTTACACAAGTCCAAATCATTGATTGAACCGAATTGTTTAACGTGCCTAACTACTGACAAAAACTTGGCTTTAGTAGCATTAGGACAATCCATGTTACTCAAACGATTGATAATCATATGGTTTGCATTATCTCCAGCCAAATATGACTTTTTATTTAATTTTGTTAATGGATAAAGTATCCAAAAAGTGGACGTAAGTAAAGCATTATTGTGACCTGTGTCGCTAAATTTGAATTTGAGCGGTTGAATTCTGACCGTAAATTGGAAGGGGAGTAAAATACCGTTAATAGATTCAATTGGATGGGTTTTGTACACGTAATAAGGTAGCAACTTCTCTGTCGTACTGCGCTTTGAGCGCATCAAATTGAGTTGAAAGTTGGTTGATTTGAGTTCCTAGCTCTAATGCTTGTGTGTGATACCAATCTGCAACGATGTGGTTTACTTGGTATCGCTCTTTTTTACACCCCAATGAGATGTTCTGCCAGTTGTTAGCGTTACTTTCTAAAGCTATGGACAGTTTTCCAACGAGGTTAGCATTCTGTTTAACTTTATTGATAAATAACCGAGAGGCGTTAAGTTGGCTTTCTAATAGGTCCTTCTTACCTTCGGACTGCCAGAGCAGAGAAATATCTGACTCTGAGAAGGTTTGCGTTAACAATCGCCGCTGCTCGTGTTCAAAGAGAAGTTGATTGAAGGTGGTCGCATGCCGATTGTAGGTAGACTCTAATCTATTGAATTGGGTAAGATAATTATTCCATGAATCTTCATTACATTGGGGCTGCTCTTTCGCCAATATAGCAAAAGAACAGCACGTTATTGATGATATGACTAACCATTGTTGAAAAAGTGAATGCATAATGTGCTACTTCGCAATGGGCGCTACTTCCATTATAGAATGCATCTTTAATGTCGCTTAGTGGCCAAAACATTACAGGGAAGGAACATGAAGAAAATCATAATCGCAGTGTTCATTTTGCTTCTATTGGGCGGTGCAGGTGCGGGCTATTATTTCTTTTTTATGCAAAGTGAAGAACCGGAAGCTACGGTTGCTGAGCCTGCTCCTGCTGTCAGTGAGAACCAGGAGGCACCTAAGCCAATAATGGACTTAGAAGCCAAACCTAAGGAAATAACAGAATATTACGTCATCGATCGAAAGATCAGTGTCTTCAACGAACCAAGCGAAGACGGTTTAATCGTCGACTCTCTATATAAGGGAGAAAAGCTTTCTGTTCTTGAAAAGAAAGACGGTTGGTTCCGAATATCTGCTTATATTGTTTATCATGAAGGTGGAGAGGAGACTGCAGAGTGGGTGGCTTCTAAAGGGTTATCTGATGCGGCTCCCGTCATTAAGGAACAGGAGCGCCTTGAGATTCTGGATAGCTATTTAGCTAAATCGGATGATTTAAAAGAGCATCGAAAAGTATTTCGCAGTACCACTCAGAAGTTACTAAAAGATGACACTTGTAAGCCAGAAGACTTTGAAGAGTTAGGTGGATGGGTTCGTTCGATCACTTACAAAACACGAAATGTGTACTTCATATACTGTGGTGGAATAGAACAAGAGAATAAAATCTATCTTGATGTGGATAATGGCGAGATTTTTTATCGATGAGCTATTCCCTAGGGTATTGTTTCTAGCTTAATTATGAATTTAGAATTTTTTAGTTGTTAACTATACACGATGAGAATATTATTCAAGGGTCGGACTGGTTGAGTTCGACTCTTTTATTTTAAGTGAGCAGTTATGCCTTGGTTCTTCATTAGACATCTCTTTTTGTTGCTTTGTGCAATGGCGTTTATGCCAGCACATGCGGCAATGTCTGATGCAGACGTTTCAGTACCAAGTCACTTTAAAATTAAGGTAAATCTTGCAGCTCAGGGGCAGTCGACACCACCGATTGACTTCAAAGAGCTAACAGAAGAACCGGTACAAACCCCTGTGTCTGAAGGGCATGTTAGCCAAGACACCTACGCAATTTTTAACTATCAACGATTTACTTCTCACCTAAGAGAAAATATTGATGATGAACATGTTGATAGTGTTTCCGATCTAACTTCGCCATATTATGCCGATGCAGGCTATGCTTATGGGCTGCATACGACTACATGGCGCCAAAATCGTTCTACTTTTTATCATTTCGTTAGTGACCATCGCCTTTCAGGGTGGAAAGATACTAACGCGATGTATGTTGCCCTCAATAGTCAGTTTTCTGCGTAAACACCATCACTCTGCACATATTGTGCATTCTTAACACGACGTCGCTTCTACATCGACAGGGCAACAGAAGCTCTGGGCATTCTATACCTGAGTATTATTTCAGGTCAGCGTTTTGTCGTGTCTTGAATCTAACTAATTGAAACTTCACGGTTACGTGAAGGGATGATGTTTACATGAAGAAAACACCCGGAACACAAAAGAACAGAAAAGTGCTGAATCACTACTCAGCATGGAAATACGTCGTACTCGTTACGACCGTGATTATCTTAACGTTGAGTGCAATCCCAACTTGGTTTGGTGAGCAACCTTCTATTCAGGTGACGTTTGCTGATCAAAACAACAGTGCGATGTCGTTGGTTCAACTAGACCAACTACTAAAAACACACCATATCCCAGCATCCAAGATCATCGAGAAAGATGGAAAAACCACCATCGTTTTTGATGGAGAAGATGCACAAAGTAAAGCACGTGCGTTATTAAACGAACAACTAGGCCAAGATGACAGTATCACGTTTTCTTACGTTTCTGTCGCGCCAGAATGGCTAAATGAAATGGGTTTTAGCCCGATCAAGCTTGGTCTTGACCTTCGTGGTGGCGTGCAGTTCTTGCTTAATGTTGATGTGAACAAAGCATTCGAAGAACAACGAGATGCACTTGTCGATGAAATCAAAGCTAATCTTCGTGAGCAGCGTATCCGAGGTGTTCAAGTTCGTGCAGAAGCGCACAACCACATCGCAGTGAACAGCGAAAATGAAGACGGTTTGAAAGCAGCAAGTCAGTTCATTCGCCAAAACTACCCTGGTTGGACAATGACGAGCTCTGACCGTGGTTTCGAGCTTCAACCAAGCGAACAAAATATTCAAGAATTCCAAACTACGACACTTCAACAAAACTTGAAGATCATGCGTGGTCGTATTGAGGAGCTTGGCATTACGGAAGCTCTGGTTCAACGCCAAGGTAAAGAGAGTATCCGCATTGAACTTCCTGGTGTTCAAGACCCAGCACAAGCGAAAAACGTTATTGGTGCGACAGCAAGTCTTGCGTTCTATGAAGTAAAAGACGCTAGCCAAGCACGCAGCAGCCAAGATTTGGTTCTTAAAGATAACGACGGCCGTACTGTGATCCTGCAGAAACGTCCGGTTCTTACTGGTGAGCATATTGTGAACGCTCGCGCAGGTGTCGATCAGATGGGTATGTCAGAAGTAAACATCTCTCTCGATCACGCTGGTGGTAAGAAGATGAGTGACTTCTCTGCAACTCATATTGGTAAACCAATGGCAACGGTCTACCGTGAGTACAAAACAGACGAACGTGGTATGACGGAGCGAAGTGAACGTGTAATCAGTGTCGCAACGATTCAATCTCAGCTTGGTAGCCAATTCCGTATTACCGGTGCTGGCAGTATGGATGAAGCACAACAACTTGCACTACTTCTACGTGCAGGTTCTCTAACTGCGCCAGTGACTATTGTTGAAGAACGTACTATCGGCGCTTCTCTTGGTGCAGAAAATATCCAAAATGGTTTTGCAGCACTTGCGCTAGGTATGGGGTTAACCCTTCTATTTATGGCACTTTGGTATCGTCGTCTAGGTTGGGTAGCAAACGTCGCGCTATGTGCCAATATGCTTTGTTTGCTTGGCCTTATCGCATTGCTTCCTGGTGCGGTACTGACTCTACCAGGTATTGCAGGTTTAGTACTGACCGTTGGTATGGCTGTTGATACTAACGTAATTATCTTTGAACGAATTAAGGACAAAATGCGTGAAGGCCGTAGCTTCGCTCAAGCGATCGACTTAGGCTTTGACAGTGCATTTGCCACAATCCTTGATGCCAACATCACCACCATGATCACCGCAGTGATTCTATACGCGATCGGTAACGGTCCAATTCAGGGCTTCGCCTTAACACTAGGCTTGGGTCTGATGACCAGTATGTTTACTGGCGTATTTGCTTCTCGTGCAATGATCAATTTAATTTGGGGCCGCGATGGCCGTCGTGATGTGAGGGTTTAATCATGGTCGAAATGCTAAAACAAAATATCCGTAAGATTCGTTATTTCACTACTGCTGTATCAGCGGTTCTAACAATAATTGCTCTGGTTGCTCTTGGTATGAAAGGGCTTAATCTCGGTCTCGACTTCACTGGTGGTATGGTTACTGAAGTGAAAGTTGATAAACAACTGACTAACCATGACTTGCTTAATGCGCTTCAACCAAAGCTTGGTGAATCAACATCGGTTACCCGTTCTGGTGAAGATGGCCGTTGGGTGATTCGTTACTCTGCGCCGACTGAAGGCCAAACGCTTCCAAGTGTTGCAGATGTTCTTAAGCCAATCTCGCATCAAGTTGATGTGGTGAGCAATAGCATCGTTGGTGCTCAAGTAGGGCAAGATCTGTTTGACCAAGGTGGTTTAGCACTACTGATTTCGGTACTAACCATTCTTGGCTACCTGTGTTTCCGCTTTGAATGGCGTTTGGCGAGTGGTTCGTTATTCGCGTTAGCACATGACGTGATCTTGGTACTTGGCTTCTTTGCTATTACTCAAATGGAGTTCAACCTAACGGTGTTTGCGGCGATACTCGCGATTCTTGGCTACTCATTGAATGACTCGATCATCATCGCAGACCGTATTCGTGAACTACTCGTGGCTAAGCAAAACTGGAAAACCGAGCAGATCAACGACGAAGCGGTACTGGCGACATTCTCCCGTACTATGGTGACATCGGGCACCACTTTGATCACTGTAGGCGCGTTGTGGATTATGGGCGGCTCAGCTCTAGCTGGTTTCTCAACGGCAATGTTTATCGGCGTACTTTCAGGTACGTGGTCATCTATCTCGATTGGTACGGTGCTTCCAGAATGGTTGAAGCTAGAACCAAAACACTACCTACCAGTAGAGATCGACACTGCACCATAATGCTTGGTGTGTAATACCAATCAGAATAGATATCTGGGTAATGTAACCATCTATTTACCCTGATTGGTATAGGTAAAAGTGCTTGCGCCACTCAATATGAGTGGCGCTTTTTTATCTGGAGAAACGAGAGGTGCTATTTCACCCGCATCAGTCGATGTTTGACTGCACCTAAATCAAACTCAATGGCTTGAGAACGCTTCATCGACTCTACTTTGGTGAGCATTACCTCTTTCTAGCCTTTTCTTTTCATCCATTGTAACGGTTCAGAGAAGCTGTCTTCATTGACCACATAAGATTCTCCCTTGTGTTCACCGGCGTAGACATTTACTACCCACACGCGGGCTCGGAAATCCAACATTTCACCTATGGCCTGTTTTAGCTTCGTTAAAAAGTTCTTCATCACTGGTCGCTCGTTTCTAACTCATTAAAAGCCAAACACCCACTCCCATCATCAAAGTACCTGCGATGCGGTTCATTAAACGTACATTTTTCGATTGTCCTAGCAAACGCTTTAATCCTTTACCGCCCGTTGCGTATAAAGACATACAAATAAACTCGAACAACAAAATGATAGAGACGAGTATGGCAAGCTGGGGTGCAAGAGCAGCACTTTGGTCGATAAAAGGAGGGAGGAGAGAAATCATAAATGCCCAACCTTTTGGATTTGCGATTGCGGTCACGAAGCCTTGTAAAACTAAAGCCCAGTTGCCACTAGTAGGAACATCGACATTATCAACATTGATGGCGAGTTTGCCTCGCGATCGCCACATTTCTATACCGAGATAGAGGAGGTAGCCACCGCCAATAAATTTGAGTGCGGTAAATAGCCACGGATAGTTAAGCATAATAGCCGCGATACCAAGTACAGCCGAAACAGAAACTAGCGCAACACCGATGAGCTCTCCCACCATCATCCAAAGAGTGCGTCGATATCCGATGCTCATTCCTAGCGTTAAGGCAAGCGTCATGCACATTCCGGGAGTAATTTAAACGAAGAAATAGGTAGGGATGAACATGGTTAACAAAGCGGTATTCATGATGACTGATAGTTTTGTAAGTCAATAGTAAGGTATCAAAGATAGTGCAAAAGGGTGATAGATGCCACCAATAATCAACATTGGTAACATTGATATAGAGTTATTATTCAAATATTTAATTGAACTTAAATCGTCATAAAATAAATGTGACATATTGGTGCAGGTCTGCACCAAATAGTTTAGTTTATAAATTGATTCAACCGTGTGAATTTAAAATAAAAGAGTGTCTATTGTGATTTCTATATTTATTATTTAAGTGCCATTATCATTTGATGGTGCATCATTTAATATATAAATTACTCAGTTAAATCTAACTAAATGATATATTTAATATTTGTTGATACGCAAGTAAGAAGTATTCTTTATATGATTTAATTGGAAGTTATAACTTTAAGAAAGAATGATGATCTTCAACTACTTGTAAATGTAACGCACATAAAAATTCATGTAACTTACTGAATAAACTATGTTTTTCAAAAGTGAGAATAGTGGGTTTATTTTTGTTTTTTCTTTTAAAGCAATAACTTATGATAAGTTAACGTTTTTATAACATTTCATTGCGATTGAGATCTAAATCAATCTTATGCAAACAAATAAGTTTTTTATTTGAAATGTAATATTTCTAAGTTAAGTTTAAATAAAAGGCAGTAGAGGAATTACTGTCGAAAGAATAAATAAACACGTCAGTTGGCGATTCATTTCGCCAGTGTATTAGTTTGCTTTTTAAATGCCGTTAAGAATGGAGTCTTCAATGAAGAAAGTCGCTTTGATCACTGGATCAAAAGGCGGAATTGGTTCTGCTATTTCCTCTCAACTAGTAAATGATGGTTACCGTGTTATAGCAACCTATTTCACGGGGAAATATGAATGTGCTTTAGAGTGGTTTAATGAAAAAGGGTTTACCAAAGATCAAGTACGTCTTTTTGAGTTGGATGTAACTGATACTGCTCAATGTGCTGAAAAGTTAGCTCTTTTACTTGAAGAAGAGGGGACAATAGATGTCGTGATCAACAACGCAGGTATCACACGTGACGGTGTGTTCAAAAAGATGTCTGCGGAAGCTTGGAACGATGTAATTAACACTAACTTAAACAGCTTGTTCAATGTAACTCAACCTGTTTTCGCGACGATGTGCGAAAAAGGTGGAGGTCGTATCATTAACATCTCCTCGGTCAATGGCCTGAAAGGCCAGTTTGGTCAAGCAAATTACTCTGCAGCAAAAGCCGGCATGATTGGTTTCTCAAAAGCATTGGCATATGAAGGTGCTCGCTCTGGTGTAACGGTAAACGTGATTGCACCGGGCTACACCGGCACGCCAATGGTAGAGCAGATGAAACCAGAGGTGCTGGATTCGATCACCAACCAAATCCCAATGAAGCGTTTAGCTACGCCAGAAGAAATTGCAGCATCAGTAAGCTTCCTAGTGAGTGATGCAGGTGCGTACATCACCGGCGAAACACTGTCGGTGAATGGCGGCCTATACATGAGCTAAGGAGTGGAATGATGGAAAAAGTATTTATCGTAGCAGCAAAACGTACCCCAATTGGTGCATTTGGTGGAAGCTTAAAAAATACCTCAGCAGGTCAGTTAGCGTCAGTGGCAATCAAAGGTGCACTTGACTCAATCGCTCTACCAGCAGACAAGGTTGATGAAGTGATTGTTGGCAATGTCATTGCCGCTGGGCAAGGTATGGGCGTTGGTCGCCAAGCGGCATTGTTTGCCGGTGTTCCTGAGTCAGTGCCAGCTTATGGCGTAAACATGGTTTGTGGCAGTGGTATGAAAACCGTCATGGATGGTGTGTCTCATATTCGCAGTGGCGACGCAGAAATCGTTGTGGCCGCTGGTGTAGAAGTGATGTCACAAATCCCATTCATTGTGCCTAGCGTTGTACGTGATGGTAATAAGATGGGCAACATGGAGTTGAAAGATCTCCTCATTGCGGACGGTTTGACGGACGTTTACAACCAATACCACATGGGCGTGACCGCAGAAAATGTGGCTAAGGAAGTGGGTTTATCGCGTCAACAACAAGACGAGTACGCACTTTCAAGCCAGCAGAAAGCAGTGGCTGCGATTGAAGCAGGCAAGTTCAAAGATGAAATTGTCCCAGTAGAAGTTAAGCAGCGCCGTGAAACAGTGGTATTTGACACAGATGAATACCCAAAAGCCAACGCAACACTTGAGGGGTTGAGCAAGCTGCGCCCTGCATTTGATCGAGAAGGTACAGTGACAGCTGGTAACGCTTCAGGCATTAACGACGGGGCAAGTGCCATCATATTAGCTTCGGAAAGTGCCGTTCAAGCGCACGGCTTGACGCCACTTGCTGAGGTGGTTAGCTACGCTCAATCGGGTTTGGATCCTCAAATTATGGGGCTTGGTCCGGTGGAATCAGTGAATAAGGCATTGCAAAAAGCCGAACTGAAAACGAGCGATATTGATGTTTATGAACTGAATGAAGCCTTTGCTGCTCAAGCTCTGGGTGTGATTCATAAGCTGGCTGAAACCAACCAAGTACCAGTGAACTCAATTCAAGATAAAGCCAACTTTAACGGTGGTGCTATCGCATTAGGTCACCCTCTAGGTGCATCAGGTAACCGTATTCTGGTTACGCTAGTACACGAACTTCACAAACAAAACGGTCAGTACGGAGTCGCTTCACTTTGTGTAGGCGGTGGTATGGGCACAGCTGTAGTTATAAAAGCAGCTAAGTAGTTATTTAAACGGATATTTTTAATTATTTTTCTAGGAGATAAACCATGTACACTGATTTTTTCAAGACTTTTAGCGATCAAACTGAAAAGAATCTAGAACCATACTTGAAGTTCAACAAGTTAGTGACAAAGAACGTAGAAGTTCTTACCGAGCTTCAATTAAACGCAATCCGTACTTACAGCGAAGTGGGGCTAAATCAAATGAAAGCAGCGTCGGAAATCAAAGACGTAACTTCTCTAACTGCTTTTAACAGTCAGCAACTTACTGTTCTTACAAAGCTTTCTCAACAAATGATGGACGACAGCAACAAGCTGCAAGCTATCGCGAAAGAATTTAAAGAAGACGTTGAGCAAATGACTTCGGAAAACCTTAAGACTGTTACTCCTGTGTAATACGTCCTCTTTCGCCGCCCAAGATCTTGGGCGGCGTTATTATTTCCGAATATAGGAGTAAGACTATGTTTCAGCACTTCTTTTCGGACTATCTTGTTAAGCTTCAGGAAACCAATCAACAGTGGTGGCATGATTTCGAAGTCAACAAGGCAGTCGTGAATTCTCCTTTGAATAAGGCCATGCAAGAAGTGAACTTCGAAGATACGGCTAAATTGTTTGAACAAGCCGCCAACCAACCTGCTGCGATTTTGAAGCTCCAAGCTGAATGGTGGGAGCAACAGCTACAAATTTGGCAGAATGTGGCATTAGCGGGAAATCAGAAGCAAATCATCGAAGCAGAGAGGGGTGATAAGCGCTTCTCAAATGAGGCTTGGCAACAAGAAGCCATGTACAGCTTTATTAAGCAATCTTATTTACTGTTTAGCAAAACCTATTTAGACACGCTCGATTCTATCGAAGGTCTTGATGAGAAGACCAAAGAGCGTATTACCTTCTTCTCTCGTCAAGCCATCAATGCACTCTCTCCATCCAACTTCATCGCGACCAATCCTGAACTGCTTAAACTGACACTAGAGCAAAATGGTGAAAACCTACTGACGGGGTTAGAGAAGCTCAAAGAAGATGTCGAGTCGAGCGCAGATATCCTCAAAGTGCGCATGACCAACAATAATGCATTTCGTGTTGGTGATGATGTTGCGACGACAGCGGGTGATGTGGTTTTCCAAAACGAGCTGTTTGAACTGATTCAGTACCGTCCTTTGACAGAAAAAGTGAATGCGACACCGCTTCTGATCGTTCCGCCCTTCATCAATAAATACTACATACTCGATCTAACGGCTAAGAACTCGATGGTTCGTTGGCTATTAGAGCAAGGTCATAGTGTGTTTATGATGTCATGGCGCAATCCGGGCAAAGAACAAGCTAATGTTGAATTTGGTGACTACGTGACGGAAGGCGTCGCTAAAGCCGTGACTGCGATTGAAGATATTACAGGTCAAGAGCAGATCAACGCAGCAGGATACTGTATCGGTGGTACGGTTTTAGCGAGCACTGTCGCTTACTACGCGGCGAAGCGCATGAAAAAGCGCATTAAGTCTGCGAGCTTTTTTACGACGTTACTAGACTTCTCTCAACCTGGGGAAGTGGGCGCGTACATTAATGACACCATTATTAGTGCAATTGAAACGCAGAATAACGCCAAAGGTTATATGGATGGTCGCTCGTTAAGTGTGACGTTCAGTTTACTGCGTGAAAACAGCTTGTACTGGAACTATTACGTTGATAATTATTTGAAAGGTAATAGCCCAGTTGATTTTGACCTGCTTTACTGGAATAGCGACAGTACAAACGTGAGTGCCGCATCTCACAACTTCTTATTGCGTGAACTTTATCTAGAGAACAAGCTAGTTCAAGACAAGGGCGTGAAGATTGGTGGTGTTTGGATCGACCTGAACAAGATTAAGATCCCAAGCTATTTTGTGTCGACCAAAGAAGACCATATCGCGTTGTGGCAGGGAACTTATCGCGGTGCGCTTAATACCGGCGGTAACAAGACTTTTGTTTTGGGTGAATCAGGGCACATTGCCGGTATCGTCAATCACCCTGCAAAAAACAAATATGGTTACTGGTTGAATGACAACCTTGATGATTCTGCAGATGAGTGGTTCAACAATGCCAATCATCAAGAAGGCTCTTGGTGGACGCACTGGCACCAGTGGTTGATGCAGTTCAACTCGAAAGAGCAAGTCGAGCCATTCCCAATTGGCTCTGAGCAGAATCCTGTAATTGATGAAGCACCGGGTCAATACGTTAAACAAGTATTGCCTATTCAAGAGTCCTAAACTGCTCCTTACAGCAGTATTGGTTGGCGACCTACGTAGGTCGCCTTTTTTATATCAACTCTCTACCCGAGAAGTAGGGATGCTCTGAGCTCATCGAACAGAGCGGCTATGAAAGAGCTTATTGATGGAATTGGTATAATACACAAAGAAAAAACGCCAAGCACAAGCTTGGCGTTTTCCGTCAACAAAATAGGCAAAAAGTTGACAAGTTAGAGGCTGATTAAACCTCTTTATCCTTACCTAGTGAGAGTAGCCAAAGAGAGATTGCAGCTACACCCACAAAGCCGGAAAGAATAATGACTGGCATCGCACTGTATCCAAGAAAATGCCAGATAAAGGATTCAAGATTACTCATGGTCTGTTTTGCTCCTTATTGCCAGCCTTCAACGCCGTGCATGTCAGGCAACTTGTGAGCAATACCTTTATGGCAGTCTACACAGGTTTTATCGCCATTCGCTAAAGCGGTGGAGTGTTGTTTTGCACTTCGAGAACCTTGTTCTGAGAAGTCCATGTATTCAAATTCGTGACAGTTACGACATTCCAACGAGTCGTTCTTTTTCAAACGAGCCCATTCTCGCTCAGCAAGGTGAGCTCGACGAGCTTGGAATTTTTCAGGCGTGTCGATGGTTTTCGTTACGAAGTGAGCAAACAGCTCTTTTGATGCTTGAACCTTACGAACGATTTTATCAGTCCATTCATGTGGTACGTGACAATCTGAACAGATTGCGCGAACACCAGAACGGTTAGAATAGTGAATCGTCTCTTGAATTTCTGCGACGATAGGTGCGTGACAACCTGAACAGAACTCTTCTGTATTGGTTGCCTCCATACCTGTGTTAAATGCGCCCCAGAATAGAAGACCACCAGCAAATCCCATAAATAGCACTATGCCTACGGCAGCTTTACTTGGGCTTGTCAGTCTCTTCCAAAACGCTTTCAATAATTTCATAGATAGCCTCTTATCTTTTCAAGCCGCACTTATTTCAGTGCATCAACGCTCTTGAATTTGTTTTCAACAAGCGGCTTCGCGTTTGCTTGAGGAACATGACATTGCAGACAGAAGTAGCGACGAGGAGACATATCTGCCAGTACAGCATCTTCACGGTTCACATAGTGTGTTACGCTAATTTTCGTTGCACCCATCTCTTTAGCATTCTTCCAGCTATGGCAAGCTAGACATTTGTTCGCGTTGAGAGACACCTCATAGTTACGAATGTTATGAGGAATCAAAGGTGGCTGATAAACAAAGCTGCTATCAAGAACCTGCTCTTTTGGGTATTTTTTAAAGTCATCCGCTGGGCGAGTAGATTCTAGCTCGCTTGCCCCACGTAGAGACTCAAGTCCGCCGATGCCGCCTGGGTTATCGAGTTCGGCTACTGCTGCACCACTAACTAGCGCACCTACAGATAACAGTGCAATTAGAAATTTTTTCATTATTAATTCTCCGCCTAATGGCTAAATTCTTAGGTATGACTGCTGCTTTCACAGCAGTCATCGCACTCTTAATTAAGCAATTTTTGTGATCTTCACTGGACACTTCTTAAAGTCCGTCTGCTTAGACAGAGGATCCGTAGCGTCTAGGATCAGTTTGTTAATCAAAATACGAGCATCAAAGAATGGTACGAATACCAAGCCTTCAGGTGGACGGTTACGGCCGCGAGTTTCAACACGAACGCGTACTTCACCACGTTTGTTTGCAATCAGAACTTCTTCACCGCGACGTACGTTACGTTTCTTCGCATCAGCAGGGTGCATGTAAACCACAGCATCAGGAACCGCTTTGTAAAGCTCAGGTACACGACGAGTCATAGTACCTGTGTGCCAGTGCTCAAGAACACGCCCTGTACACAGCCACATATCGAATTCAGCGTCCGGCACTTCTGGTGGCGCTTCATATGGTGCAGAGATAATCAGTGCTTTACCATCTGGCTTACCGTAGAAGTCCCAACCGCTGCCAGCTTTAGCGTATGGATCTGAGCCTTCTTTGAAGCGCCAAAGCGTTTCTTTTCCGTCAACCACTGGCCAGCGTAGACCGCGGACTTGGTGGTAAACATCGTATGGTGCTAAGTCATGACCATGGCCGCGACCAAACGCTGCGTACTCTTCAAACAGACCTTTCTGTACGTAGTAACCGAAGTGGTGTGCATCGTCGTTCAGCTCACGCGCTTCTTCAATTGGGTATTTGTTAATAACGCCGTTGGCAAATAGCATGTCGTACATGGTTTTACCGCGGTACTGAGGTGCTTTCGCTAGTTGCTCTTCGGTCCAAACTTCTTCCATCTTGAAGCGTTTAGAGAACTCCATCACCTGCCATAAGTCAGACTTAGCTTCGCCTACAGTACCGACTTGTTGGTACCAAGCTTGAGTACGACGCTCTGCGTTACCATAAGCGCCTTCTTTTTCGATCCACATTGCTGTAGGTAGAACTAGGTCAGCAGCTTGCGCTGTTGCTGTTGGGTATGGGTCAGAACATACAATGAAGTTTTCTGGGTTACGGTAACCAGGAAGACGTTCACCATTGATGTTTGGACCGGCTTGCATGTTGTTGTTACACATTACCCAGTAAGCGTTTAGCTTGCCGTCTTTTAACATGCGATCTTGAAGAACCGCGTGGAAGCCAGGTTTAGGTGGAATAACACCATCAGGAATATTCCAGATACCTTCTGCAATCTTACGGTGTTTAGGGTTAGCAACAACCATGTCGGCTGGTAGGCGGTGGGCAAACGTACCAACTTCACGAGCGGTACCACATGCTGATGGCTGACCAGTAAGTGAGAACGGGCTGTTACCTGGAGTCGCAATTTTACCTGTTAGCAAGTGAATGTTGTAAATCAGGCTGTTCATCCATACGCCACGAGTATGTTGGTTCATACCCATTGTCCAAAGTGACATTACTTTCGTGTTTGGATCCGCGTATTGTTTTGCAAGCTCGATCAACTTCTCTTGCTCCACACCAGATAGCTCAGAAGCTTTCTCTACTGTGTAAGGTGCAACGGACTTTTTGTACTCTTCGAATGAAATAGAGCTCATTTTGCCAGAGTTAGGGTTAGCGGCAGCTTTTTGAAGTGGGTCATCATCACGTAGGCCGTAACCGATATCTGTTGTCGCTTGCTTGAAGTTTGTATGCTTGTTTACAAAGTCCCAGTTTACGGCATCATTTTCGATGATGTAGTTTGCAATGAAGTTTGCGATTGCTAGGTCAGATTGAGGTTCGAAGATGTAACCTTTGTCTGCTAGTTCAAATGAGCGATGGTAGTAAGTCGATAAAACGTTAACTTTAACATGTGGGTGACTTAGGCGACGGTCAGTAATACGAGTCCACAATACTGGGTGCATTTCTGCCATGTTTGAACCCCAAAGCACGAAAGCGTCAGCATTCTCGAAGTCATCATAACAGCCCATTGGTTCATCGATACCAAATGTACGCATGAAGGCACCTACAGCAGAAGCCATACAGTGACGAGCGTTAGGGTCGATGTTATTTGATCGGAAACCGGCTTTCATCATTTTTGCAGCCGCGTAGCCTTCCATTACTGTCCATTGACCAGAACCGAACATACCAACACCAGAAGGGCCTTGTTTTTTAAGTGCTTCTTTCCACTTATCAGCCATAGTGTCAAATGCAACATCCCAAGATACAGGCGTGAACTCACCGTTCTTATCGTATTTGCCATCTTTCATACGCAGTAGCGGTTGAGTCAAACGGTCTTGACCGTACATGATTTTCGATAGGAAGTAGCCTTTGATACAGTTTAGGCCCTTGTTCACTGGTGCTTCTGGGTCACCCTGCGTTGCTACTACTTTACCGTTTTGAGTACCAACAAGAACAGAACAGCCTGTACCACAGAAACGACAAGGCGCTTTGTCCCATGTGATTTTGGTTTGATCAGAGCTTGCAATCAGATTGGTTGCAGAAGCTGGTAGTGTAATACCTGCGACAGCAGCAGCTGATGCAGCCGCGTTTGCTTTCACAAACGCACGTCTTGTCATTTTCATACTTCACCCTCAATTTGGGAATGTTGTGTTCCAGTGTCTTCTTTGTCCGTTTCTTCTAGCCCAGTTTCGATTTGGTGATAAACCAGTACTGTGCTTAAGACATTCGGTAAATTATTAATCGCATCGATCGTATCGGTGATGAAACCTTGGTTTTCGGTTTCTAGCACCACCACAATTTTGCCTTCTGGGCTATCCCCATAAATTTCTGCGTTTTCGTACGCTTCAATCTGGGTCTTTACTTCAGCCAGGTGCTCAGGCAGAACATGGATTACCAGACTCGATATGTGCACTTCGTTTAGTGACATGTATGTCTCTCGTTTCTATCGCCTTTAGCGCTAAATAAGGGCTAGGCTGTTATATTGCTCACATTGATGGATGAAGTAGGGCAAACTGATACACAGGCGCCGCAGCCGTTACACTCATCAAGGTCTATATTTGGTTGTGCTACTTTGCCAATTTCCAATTGGAACTTAATTGCCATTGGGTCGCACATCTCCCCACAGCTTCGGCATTCGACATTTTGCGTTGCTAAGCAGCTATCGTTGATCGTTGCTTTTGCCTGCCATGGTTGCTCTTCTTCTGCTAAAAAAAGTGGCTCAGGACAAGCATCGGCGCATTGATAACAAAACGTGCACTCATCAATCGAAAAATCAACGGCAGGAAAACCGCCGTCACTTTTGGTAATAATCTTGGTTTCGCAAGCCTCAATACATTTACCGCAGCGAGTACAGTCATCGATGAACTGAGTAGGTTTTGCCAGCCAAGGAAGACGTACCGAATTATCCGGTTGCGTTTTTCTTGCAAAAAGTCTTCGTCTAGAAAGGTCTACCACTTAGTTACCTCAAAGTTAGAAACCCAAACTAAGCATAGTCCACAATTTCATTAATAAACTGTCATTTAAGTACACGAAATTGTAGTTTTTGACATATATCTATAAATACCTCTTAGGAGGTAATTGGGATGCAATGTTGTTTTGGATCAATAAATTCCAACGCAGGTGATCACATATTGATAAAGTTAAAAGATAATGCGCGTTACATAGTAAGAAATGCGGTTGTCGTATCAGCGGAGTTCAGAGTTGTTTAATAATGTGAAAAAGTCAGTAACACGTACCATCGCATCTGCCATGATGTTGATTTTGCTCCTCTCAGTGGCGACGACTGGCTTTGCTATTTTCACTCTTGCATCGAGCCTTAATGATGCAGAGGCCGTCAATGTGTCTGGTTCAATGCGTATGCAGAGCTATCGATTAGCTCACGATATTCAGAGTGAATCTGTAGACTATTCTTCACATATTGACTTATTTGAGCAGTCTATATACTCCCATTCGATGCTGGCTCTGCAACATTGGTCAGTACCTGAAGACATCACAAAAGATTACTACCGTTTGATCCTTCGCTGGCATGAACTGAAATCGGTGTTGAAGAGCCAAGATAGAGACCGATATTTGGTGTTGGTAGCGGGCTTTGTGAAACAGATCGATGCATTCGTTTTTAAGCTGCAGCATTATTCTGAGCAGAAACTGATCAACTTAGCGTGGATTGGTGGATTAGGGCTCGGAGGCATTTTGTTTGTTAGCATGTTTGTTGTGCATTTTGTCAGGCTTGAGGTGGTCAGGCCGTTACGTGCATTAGTATTTGCTAGTGAGCAGATTCAGAATCGTTCATTTAACGTGTCATTGAACGTTTCAAGTGATAACGAAATGGGTATCCTAACCCGAACCTTTAACAACATGGCGCACGATCTAGGCCAGTTGTATCGGGGATTGGAGCAAGCAGTTAATGAGAAAACTCGTAAATTGCAACATGCTAACCAGTCGTTACAAGTGCTTTATGACTCATCGAAGGAACTGACCGCTTCGCGCATTCATCAAGAGAACTTTCAAGCAATCCTCCAACATATTGTAAGCTTGGAAGGTATTCGTGCTGTAAAGCTTGAAATCGACCAAATTGGCGAACCAAACTGGATACTGACGGAAGGTGAAGAGTGTCGTCATGATTGCGATAGTGAGTGTCATAGCAAAACACTGACTCTCGATGGTGAGCACCTTGGTTACTTGCACTGGAAAGCGGGCTTACCGTGTCCTAATGAGTCACTTATCGATAACTTTGTGCAGATCTTATCTCGTGCGGTATATTACAACCGCGCACAAAGGCAAGCCGAACAGTTATTGTTGATGGAAGAACGAGCCACCATTGCGCGTGAGTTGCATGATTCATTAGCTCAAGCTCTTTCTTATCTTAAGATCCAAGTCTCGCTATTAAAGCGAAGCGTAAAAGGACTACCGGATGAGGTGGCTGTAGCGCAAACTGCGCAAGTTATTGCGGAGCTCGATACTGGGTTATCGGCAGCTTATACTCAATTACGAGAGCTTTTAACGACGTTTCGTCTCTCGATCAAAGAGGGCAGCTTTGGGCAAGCCCTACAAGAAATGGTGGCAACACTGGACGAGCAAACCACAGCGGTCATTTCATTGAATAACCAACTTTCGTCTACTGAGCTTGATGCGCACCAGCAAGTGCATCTACTACAGTTGATAAGAGAAGCGACAATCAACGCCATTAAGCATGCGCAAGCTGAGAACATTAACATTGAATGCCTTGAATCAGACGGTTTTGTCACCGTGAGAGTCGAAGATGATGGCGTTGGGTTTGATAGACAAGATGAAAAGTTAAATCACTACGGTATGAGTATCATGCAAGAGCGTGCGGCAAGGCTCCACGCAGATTTGAGTGTTGAGGCTCAACGCGACATGGGCTGTACCGTAACATTAGAATTCCAGCAGAGTAAGGAAGTATAAATTGACAGTGTGTAAAGTAATGCTGGTGGATGATCACCCACTGATGCGCCGTGGTATCCAACAGTTATTGAGTTTCGAACAAGAATTCGATGTAGTTTGTGAGGCAAGTAGCGGTGCAGATGCGATTGCACAAGCGCATGAGCATGAACTGGATTTAGTGCTACTCGATCTAAACATGAAAGGTATGTCGGGCTTAGACACACTAAAAGCATTGCGCGCGGATGGTTGTGAAGCTCGTATTGTTATTCTAACGGTGTCTGATAGCCCGGCTGATATTGAAGCGATCGTTCGTAGCGGTGCAGATGGCTATTTGTTGAAAGATACCGAACCTGATGAACTTGTTGACCTGCTAAAAACGGCGCACCAAGGTGATAAAGCATATAGCCAAGCTGTGGCTAGGTATTTGAGTGAACGTTCTGACCAAACCGATGTTTTTGATTCATTGACTGACCGTGAAACACAAATCCTGCAAGAAGTAGCTCGTGGCTTTCGCAATAAGCAGATTGCAGACCGACTGTTTATCTCGGAGTCTACGGTCAAAGTGCATATGAAGAGCCTTTTGAAAAAGCTAC
Organism: Vibrio sp. WZ-1; assembly: GCF_052037695.1. Taxonomy (NCBI): domain Bacteria; kingdom Pseudomonadati; phylum Pseudomonadota; class Gammaproteobacteria; order Vibrionales; family Vibrionaceae; genus Vibrio; species Vibrio sp. WZ-1. The sequence continues at coordinate 134,806 of NZ_JBQEQR010000064.1, forward strand.
AGGTTCCATCTCGAACAGCAGCAACCGTCCTATATTTGGAACGATACGGTGAAATAAAATAAAGGCTTTAAGGGGAATGAGCCGTCTAATAAAAACATTACACACTGCAAAGCTTCTCGTTCTCACTTAAAACCTTTGACTACTAATGCCTGCGCCTTTAAGCGTGGGCATTTTTGTTCGTGACATCTCTTTTTTGGGCTCTTTCCAAGAGTTTACTTGGATTGGTGTTCACTCAACTATTCATCTTGCGTATGCTAGAAGCCATAATAATGAAAATAAACTTGTCAGTTTTCTCGTACTATATGCGGTAACAATCTGATAAACTTCTGATCAGGTTGTTGAATATTTGAAGGTGGTTGAATGTCTTTTCCTGTACTCATCTGTGATGACTCAGCGCTCGCGCGCAAACAGATGGCGAGGTCACTGCCTGCAACACTGAATGCAGATATCACTTTTGCCATTCACGGTAAAAACGCGCTAGAAGAGCTAGCGCAAAAAGAATTTAAGCTCATGTTTCTTGACCTCACCATGCCTGAGATGGATGGTTTTGAAACACTTGAAGAGATGCGTAGGCTGGGGAACACCACGCCTGTTGTTGTTGTATCGGGGGATATTCAGCCTAAAGCAAAAGAGCGCGTTTTTGCGCTTGGCGCTAAAGCATTTATTCAAAAGCCCATCGGTAAAGACGAGCTAAAAGCAACACTAAAAGAGTTGGTTGAGCCGCCGCAGGTTCCGCAAGTTGTTATGCCTAGCGTTGTTGAGCTGCCAATTTTGCGTAGACGCGATATCTACATGGAGGTGGCCAACGTCTCGATCGGTCGTGCAGCGGATGCTTTGGCTCGCCATTTCGACGTATTTGTTCATCTGCCTTTGCCAAACGTTAATATTTTTGAGCTCAGCGAGCTTCATATGGCGCTAAGAGATCTGGCCTCACATGATAATGTCTCAGGTGTTTGCCAAGGCTTTTGTGGAGAAGGGATCGCCGGAGAGGCTTTAGTTATCTTAAGCGATTCAAGTGTTTCTGATCTGAAGAAACTCATGAAGGTACCTGCTGATAGCGAAGAGCTTGAAGAGCTAGAGCTGCTAATGGATATCTCCAATATCTTAGTCGGGTCATTTTTGAATGGTTTAGGGGAACAAGCGGAAGTTCGTTTCTTCCAGAGCTCTCCTGTTCTTTTGGGTCAGCACATATCAATTGACTCGATTATCGAATCCACGACGGGCGCGTTCAGTAGAACCATGACATTCGAGGTGAGTTACAATATTGATGGCACTTCAATTCGTTGTGATCTTTTGTTTATGTTTGTCGATGAGTCGCTTCCGCTTCTTGACAACAAACTGTCGTATTTGATGGAGGATTTCTGATGTTGAATCTGCCTGCAGAATTTGAACAGTTCCACTGGATGGTCGATATGGTTCAAAATGTCGACATGGGTTTGGTGGTTTTGGACCGAGATTACAATGTTCAAGTGTGGAATGGCTTCATGACTCACCACAGTGGCCTTCAATCTCATGATGCAATTGGCCGCTCGATCTTTGATATTTTTCCAGAGATCCCTCAAGAATGGTTCAAGCTAAAAACGAAGCCGGTTTATGATCTAGGTTGCCGAAGCTTTATTACTTGGCGCCAGCGTCCATATCTTTTCCGTTGTCGTAACGTTCGTCCTGTTACACAACAAGCGGAGTTTATGTACCAGAATGTAACGCTTAACCCAATGCGAACCCCAACTGGGAAGATAAACTCATTATTCCTTTCTATTAATGATGCGACTGCAGAAGCGTTACTCGCTCAACCAAAATAAACACAGAGAAGCCGAGGTTAACCTCGGCTTTTTTGTATACCCTTATAGATAGGGCACACGGTATGCAGATTGATGATATGGACTTTAGTTTAGCGTTGAAACTCTACACCGCAGAGCAAGTGAAAAGCGGAGAGGTGGAGGCTGCTCGCTTGGCGGGCATCTCTATGTATAGCTTGATGCAACGTGCGGGGATGGCAGTATACGAACGCTTTCAAACTCTTTACCCTAGAGCGAAGAAAGTGGTTGTTTTGTGCGGAAAAGGCAATAACGGTGGTGATGGGTATGTCTTTGCGACGCTCGCACAACAAGCACAACTTGATGTTTCAGTCTTTCAAGCCGGAAAAGAAGAAGCACTCAAGGGTGACGCCCAACTCGCTTTCCAAGAATGGGTTCTTAATGATGGCAGGCATTCAGACTGGAATGATTGGGAGGAAGCCCTGTTTGAAGCGGATGTCATTATTGATGCCTTACTAGGCATTGGTCTAAGTGGGGACGTTAAGAAACCGCTTAGTGAGTACATTGACCAGATCAACCGTATACGATGCCCCGTCATTTCTATTGATATTCCATCAGGTCTTTGTGCCAATACAGGTAATGTATTAGGGCATGCCGTTAAAGCCGACCATACCGTTACATTTATCGGTGTTAAACAAGGACTCTGTACTGGGCAAGCGCGCTCGAACGTCGGGGAGCTTCATTTTGCTGGATTGGGTGTTGAGCGAGAGTTCCAGTCTATCACTGATGAAAGCGCTCTAGGCATTGATCAGAAAATAATTAGTCGATTGTGGCCAGAAGCGAATCCAACGGCCCATAAAGGTGACAACGGTAAGTTACTGTGCGTGGGTGGTAACCAAGGAATGTCTGGAGCGATCCGGTTATGTGCATCAGCGGCAACTCGCACAGGAGCAGGCTTAACGGCCGCCATAACCCATCCGAATTCTTTAATACCTTTACAGGTCGCCTCACCAGAAGTCATGAGCCAGAGTATTACTCTAGAGCAGCTCAAAGATACCGATAACGAACTAGTTAAACGAGCGGAGTGGGCTGATGTTTTAGCCTTTGGCCCAGGTTTTGGCGTGGATGAATGGGCGTATCTGGCTTATGTAATGCTATCTCAGCAACATAAACCCAAGGTCGTTGATGCTGATGGTTTGAACCTTCTTGCGATGCTGAATAAAAATGGTGATGTGGCATTTGTACGAGACGAGCAGCGCGTTATGACACCACACCCAGGTGAAGCTGCACGTTTACTCGATGTTTCAACCAAAGAGATAGAACGAAATCGCTTCGCGGCGGTGAAACAACTCCAAGAACACTATGGTGGTGTCATTGTCCTCAAAGGGGCTGGTTCACTGATATATGATGGTGTACGTATGTATGTTTGTTTGGCTGGAAATCCCGGGATGGCTAGTGGAGGAATGGGAGATGTTCTTTCAGGTGTGATAGCAGCGCTATTGGCTAAAGGTTTACCTATCGCAATTGCTGCACGTCTAGGTGTTATTCTCCATAGTAATGCTGCAGACTTAAGCGTTGAACAAAATGGTGAAGTCGGACTATTGGCAACTGATGTCATTGAGTCGCTTCGGCATGCAATTAATTCTCAGCGTTTGTAAAAAGTCTTCTTAAAAGCTCAAAAAAGTGACGTTAAGCGTGAAAATTTCGAAGAAAATATTATTGATTAATAGAGCGTGAAGAACTCGTTTGGCGTAATTTTAATCGTTTATGCGGGGTTGTACGGTAGTCTGTCATGAATTTCACGCAAAGGTTTGCGCAAAGGATTACATAAAGATTGATTTTAACTACTTGATATTGCTGATTAAGTTGTGAGTTGGAGGTTTTGGAGGGTGTTTTTGATATGCGATTTCCAAGATGGTATCACAAAAAAAATTCAAATATCAGACTTGTAGGAAATAAATCACGGCCTATAATGCTGAAAACCGGAGCGTCTGCCAACGCTCCGGTTTTTTTGTGTCCGAAGAACAGTGAACTCGTCTGCCAACGACTTCACTACGCACTCTGAGGTGACACATATACATATGAATCAAGGAATTACACAATGCGTATCGAACAAGAACTTAAGTTAGGTTTTAAAGATGTACTGTTTCGCCCGAAACGTTCTACCCTGAAAAGCCGTTCTCAAGTAAATTTAACCCGCGATTTTACATTCAAGCATAGTGGCCGTCAATGGTCTGGTGTACCTGTAATCGCAGCTAACATGGATTCGGTTGGTAGCTTTGCCATGGCGAAGGCACTAGCAGAGCATGGTGTAATGACTGCTGTTCACAAACACTACACAGTGGAAGACTGGGCAGAGTTTGCAAAATCAGCAGACAAAACAACGCTAAACAACGTAATGGTGTCTACGGGTACATCGGACGCAGACTTCCAAAAAACTAAAGACATTATGGCTCTGTCAGATGAATTCATTTTCATCTGTATCGATATCGCGAATGGTTACTCAGAACATCTAGTTGATTATGTAGAGCGCGTTCGTGCTGAATTCCCAGACAAAGTTATCTCTGCTGGTAACGTCGTAACTGGTGATATGTGTGAAGAGCTGATTCTAGCAGGTGCAGACATCGTTAAAGTGGGTATCGGCCCTGGTTCTGTATGTACCACACGCGTTAAAACTGGTGTTGGTTACCCGCAACTTTCTGCAATTATTGAATGTGGCGATGCGGCACACGGCCTTGGCGGTATGATCGTTGGCGACGGTGGCTGTTCATGTGCAGGTGATGTAGCGAAAGCATTCGGCGGCGGCGCTGATTTCGTAATGCTTGGCGGCATGCTGGCTGGTCATGAAGAGTCAGGCGGCGAAGTGATTGAGAAAGACGGTGAGAAGTTCATGAAGTTCTACGGCATGTCTTCTAAGAGCGCGATGGACAAACACTCTGGTGGTGTTGCTGGCTACCGCGCAGCTGAAGGTAAAACCGTACTTCTACCTTACCGCGGCAGTGTTCACGGCACTATCCAAGACATCCTTGGCGGTGTTCGCTCAACATGCACATACGTAGGTGCAGCAAAGCTTAAAGAGCTAACCAAGCGTACTACATTCATCCGCGTACAAGAGCAAGAGAATAACGTATTCGGTAAAGAGTAAGTCGGCTGAATATCGAAAGCTGTTGATACTGCCATAAAATGATATTGCCTCTTCATGGCTTAAACTCCTGCGAGTTTATGACTTTTCATGAAGAGGCGATTTTTATCTTCTCTGCTGCCCCTTTTCAAAGCTACCTTCTGTTTATATTCCTAGCCTGTATGGCTTCTACATTGCATAAAGCGCAATCAACACACTTCTGTTACTGACTTTCTGTTTCAATTTAGTACGCATAAATATGTACAGTGAGAAGTAAACTCTCTCAAGCTACGAATAAGTCTGATATCAAAATTCAAACCACCAAGTTGCACCGAAATTAGAATTAAACATACCCGTACTATAACCGCATTCAAGGCTCGATATGCTTTCAATATATTTTATTGATACTTTTCTTGTTAATTAAAGTGCGTGGAATAAAAGAAACGGATATCGATTTTTATTCTTGTTTTTCCTTACATTATTTTTTGAGTGAGTAGGAGGTGCATTGCTACAGTTATGCATAAAGTTGCAATATAATTTTTCATCGTCATGTCCGATTTCTCGGTTGTTGGTGGAATAGAAATGGTAAAGACTGCATTGTAAGGGGACATAGAAAGTGCTTGGTTGATCAAGCGAGGTTAGGGTAAGAGAGGAAGTTGTGCCATGTTTGACAAAAATAAAGTAAACCCGATCTTAACAAAGTTTGGTTTTGAACTTAAAAATACGAGTGGTTTTGGTGATGATTATCGATATAAGCTAGGAAATGGATGGGAAGTGACTGCCTATTGCTCGTTTTTCTGGAATCCATCTGCTAACGATATGGATAATACAAAGTATGAAGAAGTAAATATTCATCTTTTTGACTGTATCGGAACAGAATATGTCTGTAAATCAGTTGAATCTCTGAAAGAAAAGTTAGCAAAAGTTGTCGAAACTCTGAAAAGTAACTCCGATGATGAAGATATTTTAAAATGTCCTAAATGTAATCGATATGTAGGTGTAAAACGACCAACTAAAGGGCAAAAATGGAAGCCATTTTTATCATGTAAGGGCATGGTTGTACACGGTAGGGGCAAAAATAAAGATGTTTTGTGTCGTGGTGTGTCTAAGAAGTTGCGAGCAGTAGTGGTATTTTAGTCTTAACAGATTCTTGAATATTGATTAGAAAGATATGGCATTTTTCTACGTATTGGTTTGAGAAATTAGGTTGGTATGAGGATCCTAAAGTATTGCATTTCTCAATTCCTAAATAGTGCATGAATTTTATTGGAGTTTAACATTAAATGTATAATTTATTTGTAACTGCTGAAAATGGGGCCTGGGAGAAGAATCATTATCAATATGATCGAAGTCGATTCCTTGAATACACAAACCAAAAGTTGGCTGAAGCACTTAAAAATTTAAATAGTTCAAATATCGAACTATTAAAAAGTTATCCTTGCCTTTTCGCTTATGAAGGAAAGAGGCATGAGGTTTACATTGGATACTTAACGTCGATTAAAGAACGAGATAGAACAGTATTAATTGAATTTCAAATTTCTCATGATGTTAACCCCATACCATTCGCCAACATCGAACCTATTTCAGAGCTCTTAGATATACGCGGTTGGGAAATGAACCGAACTCATTGGGCAGTAAAAGATGAGGACCTTTTCTCGAGATTAAAAGAACAAGGTATATCTTTAAGCAATGTACAAGACATTTCTGTAGCAGGTAAACCAAGAGCGGAAAAGTCTCAATCTCAAACCATTAAAAAGTTGCAGGGTTTTATTTCGAAAGTCTTGTCTTATCAATATGAAAAAGATAGTGACACTTTCTATAGAGGGCATTCGAGTAAAGATAAATACAAACTAGAACCTTCACTTTTCAGGAAAGATAAAGAGGGGAACTATCTTTATCGTGATGTGGAGCACATTATTTCCAGAGAGCTTCTTATATCAAATTCATCTGATTTCGCTTCAGATGTCTATACCTTGGACCGATTGGTTAGAATGCAACATTATTCATTGCCTACGAGGTTGTTAGATATAACATCAAACCCTCTAATTGCATTATATTTTGCATGTAAAGGGGCCTCAGATGAACCGGGAGAAGTCATAATATTTTCCGTTAAAAGAAGTAACATAAAATATTTTGATTCTGATTTGGCTAGTTGTATTTCTAACCTTTCAAGGTTGCCTATATACGAAAAGAATAAAATTGATTTCAATTTAGATGTTAAGAGTTTTAATAATCAGAAATCGATTTTAAGCTTATTGCAGTTCATAAAAGAAGAGAAGCCGTTTTTTGAAGGGACTATCGATCCAAAAGATATGAGAAAAGTAATTTGCGTAAAAGGTAAGAAGAACAATGAAAGAATAACTTCCCAATCAGGGGCTTTTTTATTGTTTGGTCACGAAGTGATATTTGATGAAAAAGGCACTAAGGAGATTAAAGTATCACGGATTACTATTACTAACAAAAAAGTATTATTAAAAGAGCTTGATTTACTAAATATCAATGAAAGTACTGTATTTCCATATATTGAAAACTCAGCTCGTTATATTGCCGATAAGTATAAATTTGATAAGACTCAAATGAGTGATTAGTTGTGCTTTGTGTTTGAAATTTATTTTAATTATGGTGTTTAGGGCCAAAGCCTAAGCTTAGGTATTGTGATGTTCATACCTTGATGCTGAACTATTGTTTTTAATTATTGTTTAAAATAAGTAGGTATTTGGATGAGTTTTTTAAAAGTATTGGCTCTTTGTATGTTATCAAGTGTAGCATTTGCAGCAAAAACTGATTGGTTTCAAGTTGGTACTTGTATATATAATGATATTTTCTTATTTGGGATGGATAACGCCAAAGAGAAACATGGTGAATTAGATTTTAATTTTTTGAGTAAAGAAGATAGCTTTGAAATGGGAACTGGGTTTGGCAATCGACAGGCAACACTATTGTCACAGCTACAATCTAAAGGGCAAGAATACACAATAAAGCAAGCGACTCGCTATGCAGAAGTTAGGTGTTCTGAGATTGTTGGCTTTCAAGCCTCAGAGTAATAGGCGCTTGCTACAACACAAAGTGCTATGATAATTCTCATAGACTTTGTAAGGTTCTTATATTGAAACAATTAGTGTTATTTAGTTTTTTACTTGGTTTGACTGCTTGTAAACCTAATGCTAGTGAATCAAGCAAAGATTGTATTCAGGCATCGAATAGAGTAAGTGTTTATACAAAAAGCTTGGACGATTTGCATGAGTTATATGAAAATTAATTGGATTCTGACGAGGCGAAACGTCGAATTTCTGGAATGAAACATCGTATTGAAAAAGTAAAAAGGTATATAAATGTAAACTGTGGTGAACCTTGATTTTTACAAATTATAGCGGTAGTTAAAGATGGGAAAATATGCTTAATAATATCGCTTTAGAAACGGATTGCTTGTTGTTATGTCAAGATTTAATACATGTTTTAATTTTAGATTCTAATACAAATGGTATTGAGTTTTCTACGAGGTAAATTATTTAAGAAAATGACTTAAACTCGCTTCATGCATTCAAACAACAAGGCTTTCATAATTATTTGACATACACTGTAATTTCACTTAGCGCGGTATTACGTATTTGGCTTTATAGATGCCATTAGTCACTTTATGCGGCTTTATGTTCTTGGGAGGAAGGGTTCTATGGGTTGGGAGGTAATTAATGGGGTTACAGGAATAATTGGTGCCATTTGCTGATTACTTGGTCTCGGTTATTTTGGTACCAGAGATAGAGATGATATTGGTTCTAGTGGCCGGATCGTTACGTTACCAATGATCATGTCTTTCTTGCTGGTTAGTGGAGGTTGGGCTTTAATATGTTTGTGTGGATTATGGATCCTTGATCCATTCGGTTCATACGTGAGCAGTGAAGAATACCTTAAGTTCTATACCGCAATTATGCTCTTGCCTTCAGTAATGATTTTATTTTTTGGTTCACTACCCTTAAAACCACCGAACATGACAAAGGAAGTTAGAATGATAACAAGCACTTGGTCTTCTAGTTCAGGCTTATTTTCGTATCTATATTGAAGTGTTTTATTTTTGGTCTCGGCGTTAACTCACTCATTAACACGCCTTTGAATAATATATTCAATATCTAAATTACAAGGAGAGAATTAAATGGAGATAGATGGAGACTCAATTATCGAGTCACACATGCTTGCAAGTCCAGGCTTACGTTATTTAGGTCAACTCATAGACGGCGTAATTAGCATTTCAATTTTTATATTTTTACTTTGGGCGATTACTTTAATCGGTTTGTCCCAAGAAACTGCAAGTTTAATTGCCTTCTTTGTAGCTGCAATTTACTTCCTGCTTTCTGATGGCTTCGCGAAAGGGCAGAGCATCGGAAAGAAGCTATTGGGCATGTCGGTCATTGATTCGGTTACAGGGAAAAGTTGCAGCTTCCCACAATCATTTTTCCGCAATGTGCTTACGCCACTTATCGGCATGCTTGACGCAGTATTCATTCTTGGTAAAAGAAGACAAAGGCTAGGAGACAAGTTGGCAAACACAATCGTTATAGTCAGTTAGTCGATAAACAGCTTTAAAGCCATTCTTGTGGAACTAGGTATCCTGTGTGTATATAAAACTATAGATTTTTTCGTGGAGAGTACTTTGAAAGATTATCAAGTGTATCTATTTGATATGGATGGGACGTTAGTGAATTCGGAGCCGCTAAAAGGGAAGGCGCTGGCGTTAGCGTGCGCAGATTATGGCTCAGAGGTTGATTTTAACATTTATAAGGATGTGATGGGTGAAAGCTGGTCAGTAGTGACAGGACATTTCTTTGAAGCAGCATCGATTTATCCAAAGCTAGAAGAGTTTAATTCCCATTTTCGTACTCACTACGAGCGTCTTTTATCAGATAACTTAGAATTAAATACAGGCGCAAAAGAGTATATTGAACAATTAAACAAGAAAGGGAAAAGGTGTGGTGTTGTTAGCTCTGCGGCAACATGGATGGTGGACAACATCCTCGATACGTTAAATCTTACAGAAGCTTTCGAAACTGTCATTACTCAAGAGCATGTGACTAAGCACAAACCTGATCCTGAAGCTTATAATTTAGCTTTGTCGCAGCTGAATGCCACTCCAGAGAATACGGTGATTTTTGAAGACTCGACTGCTGGGATTTTGGCTGGCAAATCGAGCGGTTGTGAAGTCGTCGCGATTAAGCATGAGTTTAATGGTAAAAATGACATGAGTGCAGCTTCTAAAGTAATTGAAGCTTATGATGAAATGTACTTATGAGAAGGGTTTAAACAGACGGGCAGCGCCTAGTGCTTGGTGTAGTTAGTTCGAGTATTGTTCGCTACGTTAGGTTTTGATTAGCATCAGGGCGTAACGTAGCAAAGTGATATACGAATGACAGTTTAAATCGAATATTCAAAAATAAAGCAAATTATTAGGATTCAAGATATGAAAAGTGGAACGCCGAGAGACTATAGCGAAGATTTATATAGAGTCTACTTTGAAGTTGGAGAGTGGGAAGGGGTAGCTCTTGGTGTCCTTGAATCGTTTGTTGGTTCCCCTCAGTCAATGAATATCTTACACCTCGAATTTGGGTATGAGCTTGCGATGCCTATCCAATGTGTGCCTGATGTCGTAAGGCTTCTAAACGAGAAAAATATAGCCATATATCAGATAGTGCGTGGTGACAAAGTAGAGTTGTCATAGCAAATCAAGTTGAATACGTTTATTAACGATTATCTCTTTAGTTTTAACGTGTAATGCAACGAAGAAAATATACAATTAATCCAATTAGATACTATTGTTTTATAAGCAGGTGATCATCAAATTGGGTAAATAATAATGAGACAAAGTACAAAGGTCCTACCAATACACATACATCTCACGGTAATCATTCTTTTCATCGTTGTCGTAGCCTCCGGAGTTCAGATTTTTGTTACTAATAAAGGTCTTTCTACACTCATTCTAGAAGCGAACAGCAAGCTCTTTGATCGTATTGAATTAGAGACAAGATACAAACTTGATAGCCATTACAGCACGGCCTTCTCTGCATTAAGCTCTTTTGCTCAAAGTGAGAAAAGTCAAGCAACGACTCTCGAAGAAAGGGAGCAGTTGCTGCCTAAGATCACCTACCTCTTAGAGCAATTTCCCCACATCGTTTCCTATTCCTTTTACTACCCATCTGGTGATTTATTTAAAGTCATTCACCTTGAAAAGAAAGCGGTACGTCAGCACTTTGAGGTAGACCAAAGTACTCGGTATTTACTTATACATACCAAAGGTACGGCGCTATATACCAAGGGGCTTGATAGTGAGTTTCGAGAAACACACCCTATAGATTTAGGTGATGGGAGTTTGTTAGGGAATATTCCCAAATGGGAAAACTTGGCTGCCAGCGGTTCAAACAAGGTTTCTAAACCGATGCCTATTTTGGGAGAGGACTTGCTTGGTATTACTGTTTTTAGAAAGAGCGATGATGGCGCCGTTGTTGTTGCTGACGTGTTATTGGAGGATTTGCAGTCTTCTTTGAAGGACACTCTATCAACCAATTCATCATTGAGAGCCTTGTACAACGATGAAGGTGATGTTTATGCCATGATTGCAAATCAAGGTTTAAACGATACTCACAATCCAACCGTAGGTGATTTGAAAAGCGACGTGCTCTTAAAGCTAATAGATGAAGACAAGGAGCAGAGTCAGGGAGTGTTGGGGGAGTTTGAATTTGAGGGAGAGAGCTGGCTTGGGAAGGTTGTCACAATTAAGCCTTTGAATAGTGAGCATATTCATCTGCTGATGGCGACTAAAACTGCAGATTTATTCGATACTGGTTTACTAATCAAAAATCAAACAATCTATGCGTCTCTCCTAATCTTGATTCTCATGTTGCCAGTCATCTATGTGGTTTCTACATATATCTCAAAGCCCATTCAACGAGTAACAAAAAGAGCGTTAGAAATAGAACGCTTTAGGTTTGATGATACCTCTTTGGGCGATAGTGTTATTCGAGAAATTCATGAACTCAATCATGCTCAAATGTCGACGCAAGAAACGATCAAGCAGTTTATTTCTCTAACAAACAACATTGCGAGACAAGAAAACCTGGACGAGATGCTTAGTTTAGTGTGTCGAGATACTGCTCACGCTGTTGGCGCCAATGGCGTATTTCTCTACTTGTTAGATGTTGAGGAAAAAAGCTTAGTTCCAAAGTTCATCTGGTGGGAAGGTATTGAAGATGACAAGTTACAAGCTAAGAATGTGCCAGTATCAGATGCAAGTCGTTTTATTCAAGAGATATTTATTGCAAAGAAACCTGCTATTTTCAATGTCAACGAGTTTCCGCGAATTGATCTTCAATGGGATAAGGGAGACAACGGAGAAATTATTTGTATACCGCTTTCATCACGTTCAGGAGAGGTCATCGGTTCTTTTGGTGTTTTGTATGAGAATGGTAGAGCCGAAGAACATTATGAACAGTATGCTGACTACCTAAAAACGTTGTTAGGTTTTACATCAGTTACGATAGAAACACACAACATGCTTGACGACCAAAAAGCATTGTTAGACTCCTTTATTCAAGTATTTGCTGGATCTTTAGATAAAAAGTCTCCGTACACAGGGAATCATTGCCAAAGAGTGCCAATCATTACGCAATGGTTAACGCAGGCTGCACAAGAATCTGAAAATGAGATTTTCCGTAATTTTAGTCTCAACTCTAAGCAATGGGATGAGCTCAACATGGCAAGTTGGTTGCACGATTGTGGCAAGATAACGACCCCAGAACATGTCGTGGACAAGGCTACGAAACTAGAAACGATTTATGATCGTATCCATGAGATACGAATGCGTTTTGAAGTCCTTAAAAGAGAGAGTGAAATAAGCTTACTCAAGGAAAATATAGCCCAACTGCCGGATGAGTTTAACGAGCGATTAAAGCAACGTCATTTAGAAATTGATGATGACTTTGAGTTTATTGCAAATCTCAACCTTGGAAGTGAGTTTGTGGATGATGAAGCTCTTGAGCGTCTAAATCAGATTGCAGCGCACACTTGGACAAGAACCCTAAGCAAAACCATGGGTATATCTTGGGCTGAAAAGCAACGTTATGAAGATGAGCTTGAACTTCCGATTAGTGAGCCGTTATTAAGTGATCGTTCTGAACACATAGTCCCTTGGGACTTTCCTCCAACCAACGAAGAACGATTTACTCTTAAGCCAACCATACACCAAGCTAATATGGGTGAGATATACAATCTATCTATCCAACGAGGGACCTTGACCGACGAGGAAAGGTTCATTATCAACGATCACATCATTCAAACCATCCAGATTCTTGAGTCTCTACCTTTTCCAAAACACATGAGTAATGTGTCTAAGATAGCTGGGGGACACCATGAAAAAATAGATGGGACAGGCTATCCAATGGGACTAAAAGGGGAAGATATGCCTACAACAGCCAAAATAATGGCTATTGCGGACGTATTTGAGGCTCTAACGAGTGCAGATCGACCATATAAAAAAGCGAAGTCATTGTCAGAATCTATTCGAATTATGAGTTTTATGGTTAAAGACAATCATCTAGATAGAGATTTGTTCGAGTTATTCCTTACGTCTGGAGTGTATAAACGCTTTGCCGATGAATTTATGACTTCGAGTCAGGTTGATGCGGTAGATATTCAGCAATATCTTCGAAGTTAAAGTGGTTAAGTGAACTGACTTTTCTATATTAAATTCAGCTTCTTACCTTGCAGAACCTTGAAGTATGTACCAAGCTTATTTCATAAGCATGGATAAGGATTGTGTATGCCTGTAACGTCAGTAAAAAACAAAGGGGTAGTAAGGAAAGTCTTACTGCCTTCTTTACTTATTAACCTCTTGTCATTAGCCGTTCCATTAACGGTTCTTCAGATCTACGATCGCATTCTTCCCAATCAAAGTTATGGTACGGCCACACTGCTTTTAGTGGGGGCGACACTAGCTGTAGGCATGGAAGCACTCATTCGTTTTGTTCGCACTTGGCTTTTGTCTGCGGCGGCCAGCAATACCGAAAAAGCCACTTACCAAACTTTGGTAAAAAGAGTGACCACTGCATCATCAGGCCACCTTCGTAAGCTCGGTGTGGGTGGTGTCGAAGAGGGACTAGGATCAGTATCCAAAGTTAAGGATTGGTATTCTGGTGGGATAATCTCTGGATTTATCGACTTGCCTTTTGCATTGATCTTTCTCGGGCTGGTGGCTTATATCGGCGGTGAGCTAGTGGCGATACCTTTGGCAGTTTGGCTCATTACGCTTGGTATTGTTTGGCTGTCTTCTATCCGCGTGAAAAGTTTAAGTGAAGAAGCTTCTAAAGATGAGAAGGAGAGAAAAGCCTTCTTGATTCTTCTTAGCCAAACCATTCAGGGTATTAAACGTCAGGCTGTAGAATCTCGAATTTTTAACCAGTTTAAATCGCTCAATAATGTCCGATCTCAATCCAAAGCCAAAGAAGAAGAGCAGAATGCCTTCGCTCAAGAGTGTATTCAGCTTGCAGCACTGGCGACATCTGTTTTGTTGGTGATTACCGGGAGCTTGTGGGTATTGGATGGCCAGTTAACCACAGGTGGGTTAGCAGCATGCTCCATCTTATCGGGTAGAGCTGTTGCGCCTCTGAGCGCTCTGGTTGGGGTTCGAATCAAGCTTAATTCAATACATAGTGCTAATCAGGCAATAGAAAAGTTAGGAGACTTATTACTGTCTGAGTCTGCGGTTTCTGAGCTTAACTTATCTGACTTTGAGACTTTAGAAATCAAGCAAGCCACTGTTGAAAGATATGGTGAACTCGCTAGTGCGGATGTGACGCTAAATAAAGGTGAACTGGTGTTATTGGAGAGTGAAGATCGTCACACCAATAGTCACTTACTCTCTTCGATAGCAGGGATTGATGATTTAGCCGCGGGTGAGTGCTTCATCAATGGCGAAGCCGTTTCTATTGCATCTGTCGCTCAAGCCACCGCTTACTGCGGGGTTAAAGGGCAGTTAGTCTCAGGTACGATTCTGGACAATTTGTGTGGCTTTGATCCTGAGAGAACACAAAGCGCCAATGACTATGCTGTGCGCTTAGGATTAACCAAAGAAATTACCCGTTTACCTGATGGGTTAGAAACACAAATTGGTCATACGAGTGCCTCTTTGTTGAGTATGGGCAATATTAAAATGCTCAATATTGCGGCTCAATTAGCGAGTGGCAAGCCCGTTATCATGCTAGAAAGACCGGATTCGTCGCTCGATCTCAATGCTCTCGGTAACCTGGTTAAGGTGCTGGAAGAAGAAGTATTGGCAGGGCGAGCCATATTGATGGTGAGCTACCATGCAAAACTTCGCGAAATAGCAAGCCGAACCATTACGGTGGAAAGTCTCGCCATTACGGAAGACAGTGAAAGTAAGCAGGAGGCTGTTGCATGAATCGTTTAGATGCTAGTAACCGTGTGGAAACGAGCGGCCGACAAGAGATGATGAATCATCTAGAAACAGAGAGCCTTTCTGTTCTTAAGCAGTTGGAAGTTAACGCGAATATCCAGTTGTTTGCCCATCAATGGGTCGATGAGAATGGCATTGACTCATTAGACGATATGTTTGCCTTGTTTGACAGGCTTGCATTGCCATATCGTTTGGTATCCAACTTAGATGACGTAGGCGAGCACAAATTAGTCTTACTGGTCATTGGTGAAAGTGAGTTGGTTTCAGGGCATCTAGAATCAAAGCAGTTTGTTGCTTCTGATGCCCATGAAGACGTTATGGATATTCCACAATTTTGTATTGTTATAGAAGGCCCACCGTTGGAGAAGGCCTCTCCGGACTGGGTTGGCGAACGGTTACATGCGTTTCGTCCCATTATTCCTAAATTACTTTTGGTTAGTTTCACCACCAATTTGTTTGCACTCGCCGTGCCATTCATCACTATGTCGATCTATGACCATGTAATCGGTGGCGATGCTGGGCATGAACTACAAGGAATTGCCATTGGGGCTGCTTTGTTGTTTGTGATGATGGGCTGGTTAAGAACATTGCGCAGTCGAGTGTTTGCTTCTGTGTCTAACCGAGTAAGTCGCGAGATATCTCAGTCCCTTGTGCAGCGACTATTAAGAAATAGCTATGCTCAAAACCAGCAAACGGCCTCGTCTAGTCAACAGAACCAAGTGATGTTATCTGAGCGTATTTCAGGTGTGTTATCAGGACCACTCGGTAATGCGTTGTTTGACTTACCTTTCATTGCCATTTTTGTCCTGGCGATAGGTGTGTTAGGTGGCTGGTTGGTACTGGTTCCAATTGTCTCTTTGGTTCTGTATTACCTGTTAGCTAAGCGTTCGATACGTTCGAGTAGTAAGCGGTCAATGCAATCGACGGTAGCCGGCACGAATCGTCAAAATATGACGAATGAGTTGTCGTCCAAGCTTGCCTTTATTCGCAGTGCTGGGTTTTCAGAGCACTGGATTCAACGCTTCCAAAAAGCCAATCTGCTTGCCTCTACGGTTACGTTTAATCAATCGGTTCTGCAAAGTCGATACACCTCGATTTACTACTTTATCGGAGTGGGCTCAACACTGGCTGTTATGGGCTTAGGTATTGGACTAATTTTCGAGCAAGTGATGACGCCCGGTGGTTTGATTGCATCAATGATGTTGATTTCCAAAGTGACTGGGCCTGCGCAGGTGTTGGCCAACAGCGCGATGCGTTTTAATAGCTTTAATCAATCCAAACTGCAGGTAAATCGTATTTTGTCTCAGCCGTCTGAACGTGAATTCAGTTACCAGCATCATCCATTGCCAACGGTTGCTCCGAACTTGAAGTTAGACCAAGTGACTCTCCGTTACCCTAAACAGAGTCGCCCTGCATTGAATGGGGTAAGTTTTGATGTTGAAGCGGGCGATATTGTCGCGATAACTGGTCCTTCAGGCAGTGGCAAATCGACATTAGTTGAAGTGTTGTCCGGTTTACAGCCTATTCAAAACGGCATGGTTGAGCTTAAGGGGGTAAACCTTGCTCAGTACGATCCGCAGCTCTATCGACACTGGTGTTTCATTCGCGCTGCTTACCCTGACTTACTCACTTTGAGTATTCGAGAGTGGTTGAGCGATGGACATAAAGTGGAGGAGCAGAAAATGGTATCTGCCATTGATATGGTTGGCGGTAAGCGATGGTTCTCCACATTACCAGATGGGTTGGATACCTCTATCAGCAGCATCCAACCGGATAGCCTGTTTGATATGTTGTCAGGCACTGTCGCTCAGATCCTTATTGACGCGAAAGCTTTGGTTTATGACTACCCGATGTTCCTAATGGATAATCCGGTGCCTGATGGCCATCCCAATGCTAAACGTGTATTCGGTGAGTTCTTGGCGATGAAGAAAGGAAAAGCAACGGTGATCTATACATCGCATGATCCTGACTTGATTAAGCTCGCTGATAAAGTCGTGGTGTTAGACGAGGGTGCTGTGGTTTATGCAGGTCCTCTCGAGCAGCCATCAGAGTCTCAAGAGCAGCAGTTATCTGACACACAAGAGTTACCAAAGCAAAAAGTAGAGTCAAAGCAAGGAGTCGCTAATGGCTAAAAAAACTATCGAGACTGGCAAGCGCTATGGTGAGCTTGTCGAATCACAAAATACGGCTCGTACATTGGCTATGGCTACGTGGTCAGTTGCTTTATGTGTGATTGCTTTTGTCATTTGGTCTGTGGTCACTCAAGTTGATGAAATCGCTAAAGCAAAAGGGGCGGTGATTCCAGAGGGTGAGAAGCAAGTCTTGCAAAGTGAAATTGGTGGTAAGTTAAAACAAATTCTAGTCAAAGAAGGTCAATTGGTAGAGAAAGGTCAACCGCTTGTTGAGTTTGATGCTACGTTCCAGCGTACCGCTCTTGAAGAGTTGCAATCTCAACAAGTGACATTATTAGCTAGTATTGAGCGCATGAACGCTCTACTTGATAACCGTGAGCCGAATTTTGGTGAGTTTGAAATTGATTTCCCAGAGATCGTGAGCCAGCAAAAGGCGCAATTAAATGCTCAGAAAGGACTGTACTTTCAGAAACGTATTGTTCTTGAAAAGGATAGTGAGCAGCTTGCTGAGCAGCTTCGTAGTGTAGAAAAGTCTCTACCTAGCTACACAAAAGAGCTGAATGCCACTAAGCAAGAACTGAACATACTGGAAAAAGGGTATAAAGCGGGAAATATCTCGCGCTTAAGAGTTCTTGAAATGCGCCAAAAACTGGCCAGTATCGAACAAAAAATAGAAGAAGCACGTGGTAAGAAATCAGTATTGATTAAGCAAGCGGACAGCAATGAGCAAAAGATAGAACAGCTTCTTGCCGAGGCAAAGGCGAAAGTGAGTGAAGATCGGTCTAAAGCTGTGTCCGACTTATCAGCTTTAAATGCAAGAGTACGCTCAAGCCAAGCGAAATTGACTAACACTATGTTAGTCTCGCCACTACAAGGCTTGGTGCAAAGTCTGCCAAGTACACAGAATGGTGGTGTTATTCAGCCAGGAGGTACGGTGGTTGAAATTGTTCCTGTCGGTGGTAAAGCTGATTTTAAAGCGCGTTTGTCGCCAAGAGATATTGGTTTCGTAAGCGTAGGGCAGCCGACTCGAATCAAGATTGATGCATTTGATTACAGTCGCTTTGGTGCTTTAAAGGGAGAGGTTGAAAGTATTTCACCGACAACAAGTCAAAGTGAACGAGGCGAGATCTATTATGAAGTAGTAGTATCAATCGAAACACCATATTTTCGTGATAACCCCGAGAGCTTCTCTATCTTGCCAGGTATGACAGGTGAGGTAGACATCACAACTGGAGAGAAGTCTGTGTTCCAGTACCTTTGGAAGCCTATTTATACTAATGTGAGTGTCGCGTTTGGTGAAAGGTAAATACTCAAAATGCAGTGGTACTATCCAGCTGTAGTCTCGATCTGAAGTAAACAAAGGGAGCACATCATTTGCTCCCTTTTGCTTCGTATCGTTGTTAGTTAATTATTAGGATCGATATCCGGCAGCCCGTCTACGTCATTGTGATGGTGATGTTCATCATCTTGGTTGTGGTCAATTGTCGTATCATGGTGTTCAAGTGCATCCGACATATCCAAATGCGCTTGATCGTAATCTACCGCATGTTGTTGGTCGACTTGTGCAAGTACAATGTCGATATCAGCAGGTTGATCGTGATCAACCGGAGATGTTACATCCGGTTTGATGCCTAGAGCATCTAAGTAAGCGGCAGCACCATGATGGCTGGTTTTCTGTTCGGATTCTTGATGTACATGTTGAGTTAAATCTTGATAACTATCATCACTTTGAGTGACCGTAAAGCTCGCTTGTGAATCTACACCTGGAATATCATGCGGCTCTGGAGGTGGCGGTGGTGGAGCAGGGTGTGATGAATGGGTGACAGGTGTGATCGTCATATCTACCACCTCAGTCCCAACCGTAAGTTTGCCACTATGCCCTGGTCCATGACTGAGTATTTGAACGTTTACGTGGGCAACCACCTCATCCTGATTTGTCCCTTGCAGTGCGATTTCGAACTTATCTTCATGCTGACCAATACCTGAAGCACTGCCATGTGGTCCAGTGTGGACTTGTGCTTGCTCTTGGTAATGTAAATGACCGGTTTGAGGATCAATGGTTAACGTTCCATATTGCCCATGATGGCTTGTTACATACTGACCATTAGGTAGGTGGATACGCCAACCGTTTTGCGCCGATGGGACTGGCGTTTGAGATGGGACAAGAGGCGGAACACCAAGTGTACCGGACACTTGATGGCTTCCAGATGGCGGTTTAACAACAATCGGCTCTGGGATTGCACTGGCGGCAACACCTTGGCTACCCGCTGTATTTCCGTGTTCGTCTGTCATGGTGACTTGTACTTGAGAGTCTGGGCTTACTTCAATTCGTAACCCATGCTGGAGTGTATGGGTATCTAGTACGTGATCTTGTCCATTAACAACGAGATGTTCGCCAACCTTAGCATCACCCGGTGGTGTGATTGTCGCGGTGACTGTATTTGGGTGCCCATGGGCTATTTCAGCCTTGCTATAAAGTCCATCAGGTCCAGGGTTTTCAAAGGTAATTGTCGGTAGATTAACTTGTGTATCAACTTGATATGCGCCATTAGTCACGGCATGAACACTATTGCCCGCGCTATCCGTTACCATTATTGATGCTTCTATTTGTTGATCAGCATCTGCAATGAGTTCACTGCCTGGGACGGCAATTGAATAGTGTCCTTTTGCATCTACTGTACCAGTATGTTGTGCTCCATTTACATCTAAAGTAACGATGTCGCCGATACTAAAATCACCTGAAACAGCTCCCGTGATATTGATAGAGCTGTTGGACTCTTGAGCATTAATCACACTGTCAGCTGTGATAGGGTCCATCTGAATTCCAACGTGTACTTGCGTATCTATGTGTACAGAAAGGAACGAAGATGTTGCTGATATCCCGGATGAAGGAGTTAATGCCTTAGCGGATAGATTATGATTGCCATCGGTTAAGCTATTGACCACAATGCTATATTGACCTGAAGCATCAGATACCGCGTGTCCAACGGGTTTTGAACCATCGTATATCGTCACTTGAGAATATGGAATGTCAGTGTGTCCGGTAATGGTTGGAGTGGCATCGTTGGTTAGGTTATCAGTGTTAGATGAACCTAAATCACTTGCGGGTGAAAGCTTAATAGTCACATCAACCACAGGAGCAATAGTTAAGGTCCCTTGAGAAGGCGCTGAATCTTTTAGACCATCACTAACACTATACTGAAAGTCTACATCTCCGTTAAAATCTTTGGCAGGTTGAAAAAGCAGCTTCCCGATATCATAAACAGGAATCTCCTGACCTGCAGTAACGGCATGCCCATTGATGAGCAGTTGTCCATGAGCAGGCTCTGGTAATTGAGTGATAGTGATGTGATCTAAGGGATCACCATCTTTATCGCTATAACCGAAATCTTGCACGCTAAAGTGATAGGTTTGATCTTCGTCCCCGAGCATAATGGATTGAATAATATCTGGAGCGGTGTCCGTCATCACATCACTCACGTGCATGCTGGTATTATCAGCCGTGCTGGTTGCCGTGGAGCCATCCGGGCCTGTGGTTGTTACTTCTACATGTAAACGGACATCTCCAGTTGGTGCTGTGTTAGGAAGCACGACACCAATGCTTGAACGATACCAATCTTGCACTTCGACAGCTTTGCCATTATGAACTGTTGCTGTGTGTCCATGGCCATCATCAAGCATTGTCCCGTCGGGCAAACCTGAGAGTTTAACACTGGTTACATGGTCGTCTGGATCGGTTGCTTGTACATCCAGATTTAGTTCATGATGGAGCGGGTCACCGCCAATTAGTGGGCTATTCAATGAGTGATGTTCTAATGCGTTAGACTGGTGCCCTGTATGATCGACTAGTTGCCCGCCTTGGATGCCTAATTCCAGTAAAACCCTGCCAGAACCAATTCCTGGTGTTGATTCACTTAATGGTCCAGAGGCTACCTGTTGGGCTGTTACTTCTCCTTGCATAATGACAGCACTGGTAAATACAGCTTGCACACTTAAATCACTCGCAGGCGCTTTCATCTGCCCATCGCTGTACATTACCTGCCCATTTTCATTCATCAGTGGGTGTAATCCATCACCTAAATTAACCCCAGTATGTCCTACTGCTTTTGCAATAAAGATTGGTATATGGTCTCCCCCACGACCTTGGTGGTTAAACCAAAAGGTAGGATTTCCAAAAATCTGTGCATCATCTCCAGCAGTGTTGTAACTATTCATGCCTAAATCACTATCATGCCATATCTGAGCACTGTTGGTGTGAAAGACAGGTTGACCATCTTGATAAACAGTGGCGCTATGCGATGCAGTATTTACTGAGAAGGTGAGTCGATGTGGATCATGGTTTTGAGTAATATCAATACCTGTTTGAATTGGTTTATGTCCCGGTAGCCAAATAGTAAGGTTTTGTGGGTTGGTGACCGTAAATGTATTTAACGTGTTGGTATGACTGTCGTCTGAATAAATTTTACATACTGCTGCAGCTCCTTGTTGTTCACCTTTGGCGACAGCATTACCAAATTGTATTAAAACGGATTCTTTATTAAGGTGTGAGCCTGAAGGAATTTTAACCACGACTTCAGCGGTTAATTCTGGTGAAGTCTGATGGGTAAGGTGAGAACCATCCAAGCGGGTAACAGCAAGCCCATTCCCTTGTCCTGATTGCATGGTTGCTTCAGTCGCGCTCAGATGCATCGAAATCGACGCTGCATCGGTGACGCTGTCTACCGTAATATGACCTGAAGCCGCTGCCGACTGCATGCCATTTTCACTCACGGTAAATCCAAAGCTGGCATCACCGTGGTAGTTTTGCGCTGGTGTAAAAACAAGCTGGTCAATGTGGGCTGTGTCGATATGTTGTCCAGCTGCCACAGGCTGCCCATTGAACGTCAAAGTGCCGTGTGTTACATCAGGTAAAGAACTGATGGTGAGCTGATCAAAATTGTCCGCACTGAACTCTGCAGCAGTAAAGGTATGTGGGGAATCTTCATGCATCTGAATGATCCCGGAGCTTGCCGTTGGCGCACTGCCCATACTGGCATGAACAGACACTGAAGCTCCTTCAGGGTCGGTGACCTGATAACTGATGTCTACCGGCCCTTTGTATCCATTTTCAGGATGGTAAAGATAACCTCCATGGCCATCAGGAGTAATGGTGCCGTGGTCCGCTTGTAGGTGGCTGACACTTAAATGCTGATTGTCATACGTATCTGAGTCGTGAACATTAGCCAGCAAATCACGTAAAGCGATAGGTGTATTACCATTTTGCGGCGTGATAAAGGTTTGCCCATTAACAACTGGCGCATCGTTGGTTCCCAGAATTGTGACTACAATGTCATGTTTGGTTCCATCACTGGCGGTCACCGTGATCTTATCTTGTACATTCTCTTGGGCGCCAACATGTTGCACTTTACTTTGATCAAGCGTGTATTCCCAACGTCCGTTGACCATCGTAAAAGAACCGTAACCGTTGTCACCTGATGTGGCCGGCATATCTGGCAGTGTTGGCGTTTGATTCGTATCTGGGTCGGTGATGGAAATACTGCCGTGCACCGTAGCAACATCTCCCACATTTCCTTCCGTTAAGTTTCCTGAAAAATCCCCTTTAAATTCAGAAGGGGTGTCCGTGCCCGTTAGATTAACTGTCACTTGATGGGTCACGCCATCGTGGGTTCTAAACGTAAAGGTTTCTTGGGCTTTTGCGCCATCTGGCAAGGATGTGGCTTTATCACCAGCCACAAAGGACCAGTGACCATCTTTCATAGTGAAAGTACCGTAACCATGATCTCCTATTTGGTTTTGTACATTAACAAAGGTGTCTGGGGTCGCATCTGGATCAGTAATATGCAAGTCACCATGGGCATCATCGGTCACACCATTAAAATGCGCCGTGGCACTGTTTGTCCCGCGCGTAAACATTGCATAGCCATTTACACCATAATTTGGGTCTCCCATGTTCATTACCCAAAACCCATGCTGCAGATCCAAGCCCTGTGCAGCACCACCTGCCGGACCCTCATCACCGCCTACAGAATACCAACGACCAGCGTTTGGATCGTTTTTGGTCACCGGTGGAAAGTCAAAACCAGCAGAAATGGTGGCCAGCCAAGCCCCTTGGGGAACCGTCAAATCTGGCATAGCACCTTGTGAACCGCCCTCAGTGACAGAGGCACTGTTATCACCTGAAATCGTTGCAACATCGTTCACTGCCACCAAGTTCATCGAGGCGGTTTGTGGTATAGACGCCCCATGCTCATCTTGCACTTGGTAACTAAACTGGACTGGACCGTTATAGTCCTTGTCAGGTGTAAAACGAAAAGTACCATCGTGGTTGTCTACAATTTGTCCGTGATCGGCAGACAAATTATGTATGCTCAGTTGTGCGTTATGGTCAATATCACTGGCATGGGCTAGCAAATCAGAAGCTTGCAAGGTCACAGTCGTGTCTTCTTTTCCTGTAGCCAATATGACTGACGATGACACAGTCGGAGCATCATTAGTGCCCGTAACGGTAATAGTAATGCGGTGAGACGTGCCATCCGCAGAATGAACCTCATAGATGACATCTTTAGTTTCACCTTGCTTTAGGGCTTGTACCGCTGGATTGCCATTTGCTAGGACGTAATCCCAATTGCCATGACGGTCGATGTGCATTTCTCCCTGGAAGGGGTCACTGATAGCTTTTTCGTGTCCAAATACCCCTGACGCCCTAAAGTGATCTTCACCAGCATCTGGATCGGATATAGAAAGGCTTCCGGTCACTTGAATATGATGCATCGAATCGGGGAAAACGTGCCGATCTTCAGTAATTGAACCAGTATCGACACCTGCGATGATCGCAGAGTCGTTGCTACCTTGTACATTTATTTGAATATGTTTTGTTGCTGTAGAGCCATCACTTGAAATGGCAACAATATCAAATCCTTCTGTTTGATATTGTCCCGCCGTTAAGTGCTGTGCTTTGGCCGGATCTAATTGGTAATGCCAAGTACCATCTGTCGCGACACTGAAACTGCCAAAATTACCGGTTAAATTCTGCGTTTGAAAATGCACGCTATCATCTTTATCAACATCGTGTGCTTGTAATGTGCCTGATAGCGTGGTTTTTTGATCTTCAATGGCAGTGCCAATCGATGCTGTTAACGAATCAGGTGTATCGATAATAACGCTATCTTCTGTGCCTTTAATCGTCGCTGTAATAGGAATTCGTGTGCCATCTGCGGTGATCAACGTCATGTGATCGGTGAGACTTTGACCATCTTTTAATTGTTGAATTTCAGGGTGATTATTATCTGCGATATAAAGCCATTTATTATGTCCATCAAATCCATGAGTGGTAACAAATGAACCGTGATCACCCTGTAAAGTCATTGCAAAATTGGCGGGGACGCTATGCTCAACACCATTAACTTCAATTTTGACAATTTGTGCATCTGCTTGACCATCGGTGTCAGTAATATCTAGATTTTTCCAATAAGAAGTTAACGTATGAGAAGAGGAACCGCTAAGATGATCTTCAATTACTTCGTTGCTAGATAACGCATTCGCAAGTACGGAAGCATCATTGACAGCAACTAAATTGATCGTTGCGTCTGTGTGCGTAGCCCCGCCGTGGCGATCAATGACATCATAGGTAAAGTGCACATCTCCGTTGTAGTCTTTTTCTGGCGTGAAGGTGAAACTGCCATCGGCATTGCTGCTGATTGAACCATGGTCGGCGCTTAAGTGGGTGGCTTTTAGCCAGCCTTGATCGTTGCGGTCACTATCACTGGCATGGGCTAACAAATCCTGTTGGGTTAATATAACCTGTTTATCTTCAATGCCTTGTGTCAGAACGAGTCCACTTGTCACCGTTGGAGCATCGTTACTACCGTGCACGACGACAGTGACCGTTTTACTCACTTTGCTTCCATCAGTCGATAACGCTTCAATGGTGAAATGCTCGTTCCACTCATCACCTTGCCCTAAAGCACCTGCTTTTGCTTCATCCACCACGTAGTGCCAGTGACCATCGGCATCAACTGAAAACTCACCATATTTGCCAGCAGTTTGGGTGACAGTCCAACTTACAGAGTCATGTGTGTCAGTATCATGTGCGAGTAATTGCCCCGTAATTTGTGCACCCGTGTTTTGATCTTCAATCACATCCCCAAGATGATTGAGTGTATCGATTATAACGTGATCTTCGGTGCCTTTAATTTCGACAGATAAGGACTGGCGAGTGCCATCTGGCGCAACTAAAGTGATACTTTCGTGTAAAGACTCGCCCTCTTTTAACCCTTGAATCGACGGGTTGCGATTATCGCCGTTATACAACCAAACTAGCTCCCCCTTGTGAGGGCCATGAGAATATGTTGTTAGCTCGAACTTGCCATAATTAGTCTGAATATCAAGAGGCGAGCCAACTTGCCAAGTGACAGTTTTACCGCCAAATTCAATGTCAACCTGATCGACGTTATTGTCAATGTCGGTAACCGTCAGTTGATGCCATTGTGTACCAGCAAAGCGACTAACACCAAAGTTGCCATAAGAGTTAACTCCAGGATCGATGTCTTCTTTAACTGAGTCAGTTGTAACGCCGCCAATCACGGTTTTGTCGTTGGTGCCGTTAATGGTGACCTTGATGGTTGACGGAGTGCCATCCACAGAGGTGACCGTGAATGTCTCTTCAACCTTATCGCCCACGTTCAGTTGGTTAAAGGTGCTGTTGGCAGTGAATACCCAATGACCATTAGCATCAATGGTTAAGTTGCCATGAGTACCTGTTATCGAATCTGGTGTAAAGGCGTTATCGGGATTATCGACATCGGTACTGGTTAGGGTGCCTGAAGTCGTGACCGCTGAATCAGTTTCATCAACAGCCACAGTCGCGCTGCTGACGGTCGCCGCATCGTTGGTGCCGTTAATGGTGACCTTGATGGTTGACGGAGTGCCATCGACAGAGGTGACCGTGAATGTTTCTTCAACTTTGTCGGCCACATTCAGTTGGTTAAATGCACTGTTTGCAGTGAATACCCAATGACCATTAGCATCAATGGTTAAGTTGCCATGAGTACCTGTTATCGAATCTGGTGTAAAGGCGTTATCGGGATTATCGACATCGGTGCTGGTCAGGGTGCCTGAAGTCGTGACCGCTGAATCAGTTTCATCAACAGCCACAGTTGCGCTGCTGACGGTCGCTGCATCGTTGGTGCCATTGATAGTCACTTTAATCGTGGATGGGGTGCCATCAATTGACGTTACCGTGAATGTCTCTTCAACCTTATCGCCCACGTTCAGTTGGTTAAAGGCGCTGTTAGCGGTGAACACCCAGTGACCATGGGCATCAATGGTTAAGTCGCCGTGGGTACCTGTGATGGAATCAGGGGTGAAGGCATTGTCCGGGTTATCGACATCGGTGCTGGTCAGGGTGCCAGAGGTGGTGACGGCTTTATCCGTTTCATCAACCGCCACAGTCGCGCTGCTGACCGTAGCCGTATCATTAGTGCCGTTGATGGTCACTTTTATAGTCGATGGTGTGCCATCGACAGAGGTGACCGTGAACGTCTCTTCAACTTTGTCGCCAACGTTCAGTTGGTTAAAGGCGCTGTTGGCCGTGAACACCCAGTGACCATGGGCATCAATGGTTAAGTTGCCGTGGGTACCTGTGATGGAATCAGGGGTAAAAGCATTGTCCGAGTTATCCACGTCCGTACTGGTCAAAGTACCTGAAGTCGTGATTGCTGTGTCAGTTTCATCAACTGCCACAGTCGCACTGCTCACCATTGCTGCGTCATTCGTACCGTTGATGGTCACTTTAATTGTGGATGGTGTGCCATCGACAGAAGCAACCGTAAATGTCTCTTCAACTTTGTCACCGACATTAAGTTGGTTGAATGCACTGTTGGCAGTGAACACCCAATGACCATGGGCATCAATGGTTAGATCGCCGTGTGTACCTGTGATCGAATCTGGTGTAAAGGCGTTATCGGGATTATCGACATCGGTACTGGTTAGGGTGCCTGAAGTTGTGATGGCTTTGTCCGTTTCATCAACCGCAACAGTCGCACTGCTGACGGTCGCCGCATCGTTGGTGCCGTTAATGGTGACCTTGATGGTTGACGGAGTGCCATCGACAGAGGTGACTGTGAATGTCTCTTCAACTTTGTCACCAAGGTTAAGTTGGTTGAATGCGCTGTTAGCGGTGAAGACCCAATGACCATGGGCATCAATGGTTAGGTCACCGTGAGTCCCTGTGCTTGAGTCTGGGGTGAAGGCGTTATCTGGGTTATCGACATCAGTACTGGTTAGGGTGCCTGAAGTCGTGATGGCTTTGTCCGTTTCATCAACAGCCACAGTGGCACTGCTGACGGTCGCGGCATCGTTAGTTCCGTTAATAGTCACCTTGATGGTTGACTGAGTCCCATCGACAGAAGCAACAGTAAAGGTTTCTTCGATCTTGTCGCCAACGTTCAGTTGGTTAAATGCGCTGTTGGCGGTGAATACCCAGTGACCGTTGGCATCAATGGTTAAGTCACCGTGTGTGCCCGTGATCGAATCTGGTGTGAAGGCATTATCTGGATTATCAACATCGGTGCTGGTTAAGATGCCAGAGGTCCTTACCGCAGAGTCAGTTTCATCAACAGCCACAGTGGCACTGCTGACGGTCGCAGCATCGTTGGTACCGTTGATAGTGAGCTTGATGGTTGACTGAGTCCCATCGACAGAAGCAACAGTAAAGGTTTCTTCGATCTTGTCGCCAACGTTCAGTTGGTTAAATGCGTTGTTGGCGGTGAATACCCAGTGCCCATTGGCATCAATGGTTAAGTCACCGTGTGTGCCTGTGATCGAATCTGGTGTGAAGGCATTATCTGGATTATCGACATCGGTGCTGGTTAAGATGCCAGAGGTCGTTATCGCAGAGTCAGTTTCATCAACAGCCACAGTGGCACTGCTGACGGTCGCCGCATCGTTGGTGCCGTTAATGGTGACCTTGATGGTTGACTGAGTTCCATCGACAGAAGCAACAGTAAAGGTTTCTTCGATCTTGTCGCCAACGTTCAGTTGGTTAAATGCGCTGTTGGCGGTGAATACCCAATGCCCATGGGCATCAATGGTTAGGTCACCGTGAGTCCCTGTGATTGAGTCTGGGGTGAAGGCGTTATCGGGGTTATCGACATCAGTACTGGTTAGGGTGCCTGAAGTCGTGATGGCTTTGTCCGTTTCATCAACCGCAACAGTCGCACTGCTGACGGTCGCCGCATCGTTGGTGCCGTTAATGGTGACCTTGATGGTTGACGGAGTGCCATCGACAGA